>CBFHYV010000078.1:0-11958 GCA_965660085.1 uncultured Paracoccaceae bacterium | reverse complement strand
GCGCTGACGTTCGGTGCCATAGCCGGCAAGGGCCCCCGCCGGAGCGCCATCTGGCCCGGGCAGCATCATTGCCTGTCCGGTGTTCGCGCGAAAGCCGCAGCCCTGCACCCAAGCCTGCACCTGCGCCGGCTGGCTGTCCAGCCAAGCGTCCAGCCCGTCAGGCTCCAGAACGGTCAAGGGCAGGGCCGCGGCGCTGGGCGGTGCAAAGGCAATGGGCATGAAGGCTCCCTTTTCTGGTGCGGCGCCTGTGTTCGGCGTCTTGTCCGGCGGCTTGCGGATGTGCTGACGCGTGCCGGGCGGGGGCAGGCCCACCGCCCGGGCAGGTTAGCCGGTTTGAAAAGGGCTGCAAGCGGTCAGAACGCTTCGTCCTGCAAGTCCCATATCATGGTCAGGGAGGTTTCGCCGACGCGCATCAGCCGGTGCACCGTGGCCGCCAGGGCGGTGGCATCGCCCCGCGCGGCGCAGCGCACCACGTCCCGGGCCACGCGGCCCAGCCCCACCATGCCGATCTGTTCGGCCACGGCGACGATGCCGCGCGCCTGTTCCCATGTGGTTTGCACATCATCGGCGGCAAAGGCGCGTTCCAGCCGGCCCAGCCGTGTGGCCAGTTCTTCCAAGGATCGGCAGATCAGTTCCTCCGCCATGGCGGTGCCGAGGTTGCTGTTGAGAAACTGAAGCTGCTGCGGGTCCAGTTTGGCGGTTTCGGTCACCGGAAGAACGGTTACCATCTGTGTGTGTTGCATGTCTCACCCAAGAAATACTCCTACCGTCGGGAAAGATGCCGCAGGCCACCTCGCCAAATGGTTAGGGCCATGGTGATTTCTGGGTCGAATTTCGATCAATTCTCTCGTATCCGTGAGGATCAAGACCCTGTTCGGAGAGCCTCATGCCGCCCATTCGCCCCCTGCCGTCCTATCTGGTTCAGCGGTATCATGGCTGGAAGGCCACGACCTATTCGGAAAACCAGTCGTGGTATCGGCGCCTGGCGGATGAGGGGCAGCGCCCCCGGGCCATGGTGATTTCGTGCTGTGATTCACGCGTGCATGTCACATCCATCTTCGGCGCGGATCAGGGTGAGTTCTTCATTCACCGCAACATCGCCAATCTGGTCCCGCCCTATGAACCCGACGGGGACCGCCATGGCACATCGGCCGCGGTGGAATACGCGGTGACGGCGCTGCGGGTGTCGCATGTCATCATCCTCGGCCACTCCAGCTGTGGCGGCGTGCAGGGCTGCCTGGACATGTGTTCCGGCAATGCGCCGGAGCTGGAGGAAAAGACCAGCTTCGTGGGCCGCTGGATGGACATTCTGCGCCCGGGCTATGACCGGGTGATCGCCCGCAATCCGGAGAATCCGGCGCAGGCGCTGGAGAAGGAATCCGTGCTGGTGTCCCTGGAGAACCTGATGACCTTTCCCTTCGTCACCGATGCCGTGGACAGTGGCGTGCTGAGCCTGCACGGCTTGTGGACGGATATCGGCGCAGGCGCGCTGGAACATTATGACAGCGATCAGGGCGCGTTCGTCCCCGTCTGAGGCGGCCCCGCTGCGCCGCCGGCCAAAGGGCCGGGCATGAAAAAGGGGTAGGCATGAAAAAGGGGGCGCAACGGCGGCGCCCCCGGTATGTTTTGGTCTGCGGCGGCTGGCTCAGCCCTTCTTCAGGACCTCGCGGCCCAGCAGTTCCGCGATCTGCACGGCGTTCAGCGCTGCGCCCTTGCGCAGGTTGTCGCTGACGCACCACAGGTTCAGCCCGTTTTCGATGGTGCTGTCCTGGCGGATGCGGCTGACGAAGGTGGCGAAATCGCCCACGCATTCCACCGGGGTGATGTAGCCGCCGTCCTCGCGCTTATCCACGACCATCAGGCCGGGCGCCTCGCGCAGCAGGTCGCGGGCCTCGTCCTCGTCCAGGAAGTCCTCGGTTTCGATGTTGATGGCCTCGGAATGGCCAACAAACACCGGCACGCGCACGCAGGTGGCCGTGACCTTGATGGAGGGGTCCACGATCTTCTTGGTTTCCACCACCATCTTCCACTCTTCCTTGGTGGAGCCGTCTTCCATGAACACGTCGATCTGCGGAATGACGTTGAAGGCGATCTGGCGCTGGAACTTCTTGGGCGGGACATCGTCTACGGGATTATAGACCGATTTGGTCTGGTCCCACAGCTCATCCATGCCGTCCTTGCCCGCGCCAGAGACGGACTGGTAGGTGCTGACCACCACCCGCTTGATCCGCGCGCGGTCATGGATGGGCTTCAGCGCCACGACCATCTGCGCGGTGGAGCAGTTGGGGTTGGCGATGATGTTGCGCTTGGCATAGCCGTGGATCGCCTCGGGATTCACCTCCGGCACGATCAGCGGGATGTCGGGGTCATAGCGATAGAGCGAGGAGTTGTCGATCACAACGCAGCCCGCCGCCGCGGCCTTGGGTCCGTATTCCTTCGTCGGGCCGGAGCCGATGGCGAACAGCGCCATGTCCCAGCCGGTGAAATCGAAGGTGGCCAGATCCTGGGTCTTGAGCGTCTTGTCGCCAAAGCTCACCTCTGTGCCCAGCGATTTTCGCGAGGCAAGCGCGGCGATCTCATCCACGGGGAACTCACGCTCCGCCAGGATGTTCAGCATTTCGCGGCCCACGTTGCCCGTAGCGCCGACGACGACGACCTTGTAGCCCATCGGGGATCTCCTTTGATTTGGCTGGGCGGGGTTCTACCGCAGCGCCGCGGCGGATGAAAGCGGCAAACCCCGGCGCCTGACATGCCCGCGATTTGCCCGCCACGGGTGAAGCGATGCGGCAACAATTCGCCGAAAACTGCACAAAATTGCGCGAATCCTGCCGGTTATGGTGGGGAATCCCCTGCTTGACGGCAGGGGCAGTGTTGCAATGCGGCAGCGGCGGTGGCTAAAGAGATCGCAGGCATGGGCCGGAAAAATTTGTCCGGTGTCCTGGCGCATATCCGATATGCGGGGGCAGGCCTCAACGGAACTTGCGGGAGGCGTCATGCATTTCGACTTTTTCAGTCACGCATCACGACGCCACAAGGCCCTCTTTTTTCTGACATTTGACAGCCTGTGCATCTTGCTGGCCCTGCTGATCTCGGCCGTGGCGGTGGACGGTGGTGCGGTTCTGGAAAACGCGTCGCGCATGATCCTGCCCAGCCTCTGCGCGCTGCTGGTTGCGGGTGTGGCGCTGAACTGGCGCTTTGGCCTTGCTGCGATGACGCTGAACGCCTTTGAGGCCAACGGCATGATCCCCATGATGGGCTATGCCGGGCTGCTGGGCGTTGTGGGCACCGTTTTCAACGCCTTGATCGGCGCGCCGTTGTCGGTGGCGGTCTTTGTCGTCTTTGCCCCGGCGCTGAGCGTGATCGCCGGGGGCGGGCGGCTGCTGATGCGGCAAGGCGCGCTGTGGTTCTACCGCAAGGGGCTGAACCGTGTGAACGTGCTGATCTATGGCGCGGGCCAGACGGGCCAGCAGCTGGTGGCGGCACTGCGCGCAGATGACAAGATCGCGCCCGTGGCCTTTGTGGATGACAACCCGATGCTGCAGGGCACGACAGTGTCGCGCCTTCGGGTCTATGCACCGCGCTCCATTGAGCGGCTGGTGGACCAGCTGCGGGTGGACCGGATCGTTCTGGCCATGCCCTCGGCCACGCCCGCGCGGCGCGCGCGGCTGGTCTACCGGATGCGCAACCTGGGCTGTGAGGTCCATGTGCAGCGCTCCTTTTCCGAGATGATTGGCCATTCGCCGGCGCCCACCGCCGAACCGCTGGAGGCCTGTGATCTGCTGGGGCGCCGCAACCTGGATGACGATCTGCCCCAGGTGGATGACACCTATCGCGGCCGCAGCATCCTGGTCAGCGGTGCGGGCGGCTCCATCGGGTCTGAGCTGTGCCGCAAGGTGCTGGCCTGCTGCCCCCGCCGGCTTGTGCTGCTGGATCACAGCGAGCTGGCGCTCTACGCGATCGAGAAGGAACTGCGCGAACTGGCGCCGAACCTGGAGATCCTGCCCATCCTTGGCTCTGTCTGTGATGCAACGCTGGTGCGGCTGACCCTGGCGGAGCAGGAGATTGAGGTGGTGCTTCACGCCGCCGCCTACAAACATTTGCCGCTGGTGGAAACCAATGTGATTTCTGGCCTGCGCAACAATGTGCTGGGCACCCGCATCCTGGCGGAGGCCGCCGGTGCGGCGCAGGTGCAGCGGTTCATCCTTGTGTCCTCGGACAAGGCGGTGCGCCCCACCAATGTGATGGGCGCCTCCAAGCGCCTGGCGGAGATGGTGGTTCAGGATCTGGCCCAGCGGTCCGAACATACGCTGTTTTCCATGGTGCGGTTCGGCAATGTGCTGGGGTCCTCCGGCTCCGTCGTGCCGCTGTTTGAGGAACAGATCGCCCGTGGCGGCCCCGTGACGCTGACCCATGAGGAGGTCACGCGCTATTTCATGACCATTTCCGAGGCCGCGCGCCTGGTGCTGGTGGCGGGGTCCTTCGCGCGGGGCGGCGATGTCTTCGTGCTGGATATGGGCGATCCCGTGCCCATCGCCCGGCTGGCCCGCCAGATGATCGAAGGCGCCGGCCTGACCGTGCGCGATGCCGCGACCCCCGATGGGGATATCGAAATCGTGGTGACGGGCCTGCGCCCCGGCGAAAAGCTGCACGAAGAACTGCTGATCGCCCCGGACATGGTGACCACCCAGCACAACAAGATCCTGCGCGCGCAGGAAGGCTGCCTGAGCCAGGCGGAAACCACCTGGATGCTGCGGATGCTGTCCCGCGCGCTGGAAGAGCATGACGCAACCGCCGCGCTGGCGCTGATTGACCAATGGGTCGAAGGCCGCACCCCCGGGGCCGAGGTTCTGGCGGGGGAATGATCCCGCGCGGCCTGCACCGCGCGCTATGCGCCGTGGGCCCGCCCCTTCTGCACAAACCGGATAGCCCCAATGCCCACTGCTGCGCCCACGCTTGACACCGCCCGGCTGGTGCTGCGCGCCCCGGTTCTGGCGGATTGGCCGGCCTTTGCCGACACGCTGGCGTCGGATCGTGCGCGCTACATGGGCGGGCCGTATTCCGTGGCCGGGGCCTGGGGCGTGTTCTGCCACGGCATCGCGCTGTGGCCGCTGTATGGGATGGGGGCGCTCAGCATCGTGGCGCGGGACAGTGGCGCGCTGCTGGGCCAGGTAGAGGTCAACCAGGGCCCCCGCTTTCCAGAGGCCGAGCTGGGCTGGCAACTTCATGCCGGGGCCGAGGGGCAGGGCTATGCGCTTGAGGCCGCGGCGGCGCTGCGGGACTGGGTCTGGGCCACGCAGGGCCGGGCAACGCTGGTCAGCTATATCGACCCGGACAATGCACGCTCCATCCGGCTGGCGCAGCGGCTGGGCGCCGTGCCTGATGCGGCCGCGCCCAAACAGGATGCCGGGGATCTGGTCTTTCGCCACAGCCGCCCGTGACGGCGGGCAGGGTCAGTCGCGGCCGGGAATATCGGCGCGCGGCGGCGCGGGTTCCCAGTTTTCGATGATCTCCACCGCCTCCTCGGCGGTTTCGACGAAACGGAACAGGTCCAGATCCTCGGCCGAGATCGTGCCGGCGTCGCGCAGCGCGTCCCAGTTCACGATCCGCCGCCAGAAGGACTCGCCAAACAGCAGAACAGGCACGCGGTTCATGCGGCCCGTCTGGATCAGAGTCAGGGTTTCAAAGGTTTCGTCCAGGGTGCCGAAGCCGCCGGGAAACACGCAGACCGCCCGCGCCCGCATCAGGAAATGCATCTTGCGAATGGCAAAGTAGTGAAAGTTGAAACACAGCTCTGGCGTCACATAGGGGTTGGGCGCCTGTTCATGGGGCAGCACGATGTTCAACCCGATGGAGACGCCGCCGGCCTCCTGTGCGCCGCGGTTGCCGGCCTCCATCACGCCGGGGCCGCCGCCGGTGACGATGACATCATGGCGGTTGTCCGTGGCCAGCGCGCGGCGGGTCATCTCGGCGGCGAAGCGGCGCGCTTCGGTGTAAAACCGTGTCAGCTCCTGCAACTCGGGCGTGCGGGCGGGCTGTCCTGCCTCCGGGTCGGGAATGCGCGCGCCGCCGAACATGACGATGGTGGTTTCCACCCCGGCTTCGTCCAGCATCAGCTGCGGTTTCAGCAGCTCCAGCTGCAGGCGCACGGGGCGCAGTTCCTCGCGCAGCAGGAAGGGCTCGTCCGAAAAGGCCAGCCGGTAGGAGGGCGCGCGGGTTTGCGGCGTGTCCGGCACATGGCTGGCGGTGTCATGGTCCAGGCTGGCATCGCGAAACGGGCTGCGGCGGTCATCGCTCATGGGGTGCGCTCCTGTGGCGGCGGCTGTGGCGTTTGGGTGGTCTGGCGGCGCCTGCCCCATGCCTAACGGCTCTGGCGCGGCGGGGCTAGGCCCGGTGGCCGGGGATGTTGTGCCGCCGCGCCCCGGCGTCTATAGGGCCGTGAGGTCAATTTCAGGGGAGGCACGCAGGTGTCCAACGCTCAGCTCGAAGCCGCCATCGAAGCCGCCTGGGAGGCGCGCGACACGATCACCCCCGCCACCACCGGCGAAACCCGCGACGCCATCGAGGCGACGCTGACCGCGCTGGACAGCGGCAGCCTGCGCGTGGCGGAACGTGGCGCGGATGGCCAGTGGCATGTCAACCAATGGGCCAAGAAGGCCGTTCTGCTGGGCTTTCGCCTGAAGGACATGGAACCGCAGTCCGGTGGCCCGCAGGGTGGCACCTGGTGGGACAAGGTGGACAGCAAGTTCCACGGCTGGGGCCCGCAGGAATGGTCGCAGGCAGGGTTCCGCGCGGTGCCGAACTGCATCGTGCGCCGGTCGGCCTATGTGGCGCCGGGCGTGGTGCTGATGCCGTCCTTCGTCAACCTGGGCGCCTATGTGGACAGCGGCACCATGGTTGACACCTGGGCCACGGTCGGCTCCTGCGCGCAGATCGGCAAGAACGTGCACCTGTCCGGCGGCGTCGGCATCGGTGGCGTGCTGGAGCCGATGCAGGCCAACCCCACCATCATCGAGGACAACTGCTTCATCGGCGCCCGGTCCGAGGTGGTGGAGGGCGTGATCGTCCGCGAAGGCTCTGTCCTGGGCATGGGTGTGTTCATCGGCCAGTCCACCAAGATCGTGGATCGCGCCACGGGCGAGGTCACCTTTGGCGAGGTGCCGCCCTATTCCGTGGTGGTGGCCGGCTCCATGCCCTCCAGCGGCGGCGTCAATCTGTATTGCGCGGTGATCGTCAAGCGGGTGGACGCCCAGACCCGGTCCAAGACCGGCATCAACGAGCTCCTGCGCGACTGACCGCCTGTTATTGAGGCTGCTCTGCCTGCTATTTCCGCAGGGCCCCGCGTGGTGATTCGGCCCGGGCTGTGCTAGGCGCGGCCTGGGCGCGGATGCCCTGGGGATTCAAAGTCATGGAAGAGCTTTCACAACATGGTCAGGCGGTCATGGCCGATCTGGCAGGCCGCTACGGGCTCAGCCAGCAGGCCGTGCGCGCGATGATGGACGCCGTCTCTGCCGGCGGTGGCGCACAGGCCCAGTTCAGCGTGCCGGAGCTGGGCGGCATGGGCCAGTGGCAGCAGGGCGGCATGACCATGGTGGGTGACATGTTCAACACCGGCCTACAGGCCCGCGTGGCCGGCCTGTGCGCCGAAATCGCGCAGGCCTGGGCGCGGGGCAGCTTTTATGCGCCCCGTCCGGTGATGGGTGCGGGCGGCCAGTCCGCCGGGGGCGGCCAGTGGTGGCCCATGGACCTGGGCCAGCCCGGATCCTCTGGCATGCAGAACGGGCAGGGCTATGCCATCTTTCCCCATATGGCGCGGCTGGCCACCATCCGGGACGGCGTTGTGCGCATCTATGACACCGGCGCGCATCAGATCGGCGGCGTGGGCCAGCAGCAGGGCTGGGATGGCTCCGTCACCTTCACCTCGCAATATGGCACGGTCTATCTAACGGATCTGCCCATGGTCGCCGGGCCGGAGCTGGGCCAGACCCCCGCCGCGGCTGACAGCCAGCCTGCGCCGCAGCCCCAGCCCGCGCCGCAGCCTCAGCCGATGGAGGCGCCGCAGACCGGCGGCATGGATGTCTATGATGCGCTGTCCAAGCTGGGCGCGCTGCGCGATGCGGGCATTCTGACGGATTCGGAGTTTCAGTCCAAAAAGGCGGAGCTGCTCCAGCGGCTCTGAGCCTTGACTTCGCCGCCCGCGCGGCGCAGTTCGGCGGCATGTCACAGAAAACGTCCCGCCAACAGGTCTATACCCTTCTGGTCGAGGTCGGGCGCAAGCCCAGCGATGGCCTGCCCCGCGATGCCACTGGCGCCGCGCTGATGATCTATGCCTCCGGCGTGGATGAGGCCGAAGCCGTAAGGGAAACGGTCGCCATCCTGAAACAGGCCGATATGGCGCCGCTGGATGTCACCGGCTACGGGACAGAGGCCGAGCGCCGCGCGCAAGGCCATGAGATCGACGCTGAGGAACAGGCGCTGATGCAGCGCGCGCTGGCCGAAAACTCCGTGGTCGTGGCGCAATGCACGCCGTTCTATGATGATGGCACGGAGGGCAACGATCATGTCCATTGATCCCGCAGAGCTGACCGCGCAGCTTGTGCGCTGCCCGTCCGTGACGCCGCAAGAAGGCGGCGCGCTGGTGCTGTTGCAGGATCTGCTGTCCGGCGCCGGGTTTGACTGTCACCGCGTGGATCGTGGCGGCGTGTGCAACCTGTTCGCCCGCTGGGGGCAAAAGGGGCATGCGCGCAGCTTTGGCTTCAACGGCCATACGGATGTGGTGCCCGTGGGGGATGAGGCCGCCTGGAGCCACCCGCCCTTTGCCGCGCAGGTGGTGGACGGTGTGCTGTATGGCCGGGGCGCGACGGATATGAAATCCGGCGTCGCCGCCTTTGCCGCCGCTGCGGTGGATTTCGTGCGTGAGACCCCGCCGGACGGGGCGGTCATCCTGGCCATCACCGGCGATGAGGAAGGCGATGCGCTGGACGGCACCACTGCCCTGCTGGACTGGATGGCAGAGCATGGCGAGGCCATGTCCCATTGCCTGGTGGGGGAGCCGACAAGCCCCGATCACATGGGCCAGATGATGAAGATCGGCCGCCGCGGCTCGCTGACCGCATGGTTCACGGTGCACGGGGTGCAGGGGCATTCGGCCTATCCGCATCGGGCGGTCAACCCGCTGCATGCGCTGGCGCGGCTGGCGGACCGGCTGGCCAGCCATACGCTGGATTCTGGCACGGCGCATTTCGATGCCTCGACGCTGGCGATCGTGACGATGGACACGGGCAACCCAGCCACCAATGTGATCCCGGCGCGCTGCGCGGCCACGGTCAATATCCGCTTCAACGATCTGCACAGCGGTGCCAGCCTGTCCGATTGGCTGCGCACCTGCGCGGCGGAGGTGGACGCGGCCTTCGGCACCCGCACGGAGGTGACCGTCAAGATTTCGGGCGAAAGCTTCCTGACGCCGCCCGGCCCGCTGTCGGACCTCGTGGCGGCGGCGGTGCGCACTGAGACCGGCGTGACGCCGGAGCTGTCCACAACGGGCGGCACCTCTGATGCGCGGTTCATCAAGGATCATTGCCCGGTGGTGGAATTCGGCCTTGTGGGCCGGTCCATGCACCAGGTCGATGAACATGTGGACCTGGCCCATGTGCATCAGCTCAAGGCCATTTATGCGCGCATCCTGGCGGCCTATTTCGCCTGATCGGGCCGCATGGGGCGGGCGCGGAACCCGCGTGACGCGCCGCCCCGCCCGTGCTACGCCCCGCGCATGAGCACCCTGCCCACGAAAGCCGAGATCCTTGACTGGATCGCGGCGCACCCGACCCTGACCGCCAAACGTGACATCGCCAAGGCCTTCGGCCTGAAAGGGGCGGAACGTATCGAGCTGAAACGCCTGCTGCGCGAGCTGGAGGCCGAGGGCCATCTGGAAAAGCGCCACAAGACCTACAAGGACCCGGACCGCCTGCCGCCGGTGTCCGTGCTGGAGGTGCGCGCACCCGATGACAATGGCGATCTCTTCGCGCGACCGCTGGAATGGCATGGCGAAGGGGTGGAGCCGCGCGTGCTGTTGCTGCCGCGCGAAAGTGACCCCGCCCTGGGCGCGGGGGACCGGATCCTGGCGCGGTTGCAACAGGTGCAGGGTGAGGATCACCATTACGAGGCCCGCCTGATCCGCCGCATCGGCGCCGCGCCACGCCGTATCGTGGGCATCTTCCGCAAGACGGCGGAGGGCGGGCGCATCCTGCCCATCGACAAGGGGTCCACCGCCGAATGGATTGTGCCCGGCGCGCAGGTGCATGGCGCGCATGATGGCGAGCTGGTAGAGGCCGAGCAATCCGGCCCCCGCGGGCGGCTGGGCCTGCCGCGCGCGGCAGTGGTGGAACGCCTGGGCGATCCCTCCGCACCGCGGGCGGTGTCCCTGATTGCCATTCACCAGCACGGCATCCCGGATGATTTCCCCGCGGAGGTTTTGGCCGAGGCCGATGCGATGACGCCCGCGGACCTGTCCGGCCGGAAGGATTTGCGTGACCTGCCGCTGGTCACCATCGATCCCAGCGATGCCCGCGACCATGACGATGCCGTCTTTGCCGCCGCCGATGATGATCCGGAAAACCCCGGCGGGCATGTGCTGTGGGTGGCCATTGCCGATGTGGCCCATTACGTCCGGCCCGGCTCTGCCCTAGACCGAGAGGCCCGGCGGCGCGGCAATTCCAGCTATTTCCCTGACCGTGTGGTGCCGATGCTGCCGGATCGGCTGTCCGGCGATCTGTGTTCCCTGCACGAAGGGGTGCCGCGCGCCTGTATCGCCGTGCGCATGGTGATCGATGCCGAGGGCAACAAGCGCCGGCAGAGCTTCGTGCGCGGGCTGATGCGCTCGCCCGCTGCGCTGACCTATGAACAGGTGCAGCAGGCTGTGGATGGCGCCCCCGATGACGCGACCGGGCCGCTGCTGGACAGCGTCCTGCGCCCGCTCTATGCGGCGTTTGCCGCCCTGATGCGCGCCCGCGCGCGCCGCCAGCCGCTGGACCTGGACCTGCCGGAACGCCGCGTTTGCCTGTCAGACAGCGGCGTGGTCGAATCGGTGAAATTCACCGAACGTCTGGATGCCCACCGCCTGATCGAGGAATTCATGGTGCTGGCCAATGTAGCCGCCGCCGAAACCCTGTTGGCCAAACGTCAGCCGCTGTTGTTCCGCGTGCATGAGGAACCCCCCGCGGAAAAGCTGGAATCGCTGCGCGACACGGCCGAGGCCGCCGGTTTCACCATGGCCAAGGGCCAGGTGCTGAAGACCGCGCATCTGAACAAGCTGCTGCATGATGCCGCCGGGTCTGACGAATCAGAGCTGATCAACATCGCCACCCTGCGCAGCATGACGCAGGCCTATTACAGCCCGCAGAACTTCGGCCATTTCGGGCTGGCGCTGCAGGCCTATGCCCATTTCACCTCTCCCATCCGGCGCTATGCGGATCTTGTGGTGCATCGCGCGCTGGTGTCCGCGCATGGCTGGGGCACGGACGGGCTGACCCCGGCGGATGTGGCCGGGCTGGATGCCACGGCCCAGCATATCTCGGAGACGGAGCGGCGCTCCATGATGGCAGAGCGGGACACGACCGATCGCTACCTGGCCGCCTATCTGTCTGATCGGATCGGTGCGGAATTCATGGGCCGGATCAGCGGGATCGCCAAGTTCGGCGTGTTTGTGAAGATGGACGAGACCGGGGCAGACGGGTTGATCCCCATGCGCGCGCTGGGCAATGAATATTTCCATTTCGACCGGGACAGCGCCACGCTGATGGGGGCGGACAGCGGCATCATCGTCTCCCTTGGCCAGCGCGTGCGCGTGCGCCTGGCTGAGGCCGCCCCCGTGACAGGCGGCATCGGGCTGGAGCTGCTGGAGCTGGAAGATGCCACCATGCCGGCCGGGCGCGGCGGCGGGTCCGCGCGCAGGCCGCGCCGGGG
>CBFHYV010000077.1:0-11986 GCA_965660085.1 uncultured Paracoccaceae bacterium | reverse complement strand
GCGGCACGCCGTGGCACAGCGCGCGATAGCTGCGGATCACGCTGTGGTCGTGGAACTGCGCGGCCAGCCCGTGATGGGCGCGGTCCGATTTTGCCACAACCAGCAGGCCGGAGGTGTCCTTGTCGATCCGGTGGACGATGCCGGGCCGCTTCTCCCCCCCCACACCGGACAGGGCACCGCCGAAGTGATGCAGCAGCGCGTTCACCAGCGTCCCGTCGGGCGAGCCGGGCGCGGGATGCACCACCATGCCCGCGGGCTTGTCCACCACGATCAGGTCGGCATCCTCATGCAGGATGGTCAGCGGGATGTCCTGCGGCAGCAGCGCGTAATCCTGCGCGGGGGGAATGCGGATCTCGATCCGCTCTCCCTCGGCCACGCGGGCCTTGGGATCCGTCAGCGCCACGCCATTGCGCAGCACCGCCCCATCGGCGATCAGCCGCGCCAGCCGCGTGCGGGACAGCGCCGCATCCTCTGGCACATCGCGCGCCAGCGCCTTATCAAGGCGCGGCGGCGGTGCCGCGCCGATGATGACCTCAAGGATCGTTTCGCCCATGACACCCACTCCTGAGCCGGAAGAGCCGCTTCCGGCCAATCTGCGGTTTCTGCGCCTGCTCGTCACGGTGCTGACGGGCGTGATGATCGTGGGCATTGCCGCGATCGTGGCATTGATGGCGGCCAGCTATATCGGCCGCACCGCCCCTTTGCCAGAGCAGATCACCCTGCCCGACGGCGCCCGCGCCACCGCCTATACCCAGGGCGACGGCTGGTTTGCCGTGGTCACCGATGACCAGCGCATCCTGATCTTTGACCGCGCCAGCGGCGCGCTGCGCCAGCAGATCCGCGTGGACAGCGGCGCAGAATAGCCCTTCACCCCCCATCCGATTGCCGCCATAAGGACGCCATGCTGAAGACCCGCATCATCCCCTGCCTCGATGTCGCCGATGGCCGTGTGGTCAAGGGCGTGAATTTCGTCGATCTGCGCGATGCCGGCGATCCGGTGGACGCCGCCCGCGCCTATGACGCCGCCGGCGCCGATGAGATCTGTTTTCTGGACATCCACGCCACCCATGAAAACCGCGGCACGATGTTCGATGTCGTCACCCGCACGGCCGAGCAGTGCTTTATCCCGCTGACCGTGGGCGGCGGGGTGCGCACGGTGGCGGATGTGCGCGCGCTGCTGCTGGCCGGTGCGGACAAGGTCAGCTTCAACTCCGCCGCCGTGGCGGACCCGGACGTGCTGGCCCGCGCGGCGGACCAGTTCGGCAGCCAGTGCATCGTTTGCGCAATTGATGCCAAGACCGTGGCGCCCGGCCGGTGGGAGATCTTCACCCATGGCGGGCGCAAGCCCACGGGCATTGACGCGGTGGACTTTGCCCGCACCGTGGCCGCCAAGGGCGCGGGCGAGATCCTGCTGACCTCCATGGACCGGGACGGCACGCGCGCGGGCTTCAACCTGCCGCTGACACGCGCCATTTCCGATGCCGTCAGCATCCCTGTCATCGCCTCTGGCGGTGTGGGCACGCTGGATCACCTGGTGGAGGGCGTGACCAAGGGCGGCGCCTCGGCGGTGCTGGCGGCCTCCATCTTCCATTTCGGTGAATATACCATCCATGAGGCCAAGGCGCATATGGCCGCCGCCGGCATCCCTGTGAGGCTGACATGACCCTGCAAGAGCTGGAACAGATCATCGCCGCCCGCGCCAACGCCAGCCCCGATGAAAGCTGGACCGCCAAGCTGCTGGCCAAAGGCCCGGAAAAATGCGCCGAGAAATTCGGTGAAGAGGCCATCGAAGCGGTGATCGAGGCCGTGCGCAATGACCCTGAGCGCCTGACCAATGAGGCCGCGGATGTGCTGTTTCACCTGCTGGTGATGCTGCATGCGCGCGATGTGCGCATTGACGCGGTGATGCAGGTGCTGGCCGCGCGGCAGGCGCAATCGGGGCTGGCAGAAAAGGCCGCGCGCGGCGCGCAATGATGCACCCCGGCTATGGACTTCGCCCGGTCTGCGGCTACCCTGCGCCCTGAACGGCGCAAGCCCATTCACCACGGCGCCCCGGCGCCCACCCCAGCGCGGCGCCCGGCGCCGTCCTACCGTGTAACCGATGTGGAGCGTGACTGATGGACAAGTTCGGCAAGAGCCAACCCGTAAAACGGGTAGAGGATGTGCGTTTCCTGACCGGCCAGGGCCAGTATATGGATGATCTGGCAGTGGATGGCGCGCTGCGCGCCGTGTTCTTCCGCGCGCCAGTGGCCCATGCCACCATCACCACGCTCAACCTGGAAGAGGCCCGCGCCGCCGAAGGCGTGCATGCCGTGCTGTCGGCCAAGGATCTGCGCGAAGCAGGCATCACCTTTGGCCTGGCCACCAGCCCCACCAAGAATGCCGATGGCAGCGATGGCGCCACCCCGCGCCGGCCGATCCTGGCCGAAGGGCGCATGCGTTTCGTGGGCGAGCCTGTGGCCATCGTGGTGGCGGACAGCGTGCAGCAGGCCCGCGACGCGGCAGAGCTGATCGAGCTGGAATATGACGAACTGCCCGCCCAACTGAACCTTGAGCCCGGCGACACGCCCATCCATGACGACATGGCCGACAACAAGGCCTTTGACTGGGAAACCGGCGACGCCGCCGCGACCGAGGCCGCCTTTGCCCAGGCCGCGCGGGTCGTGGAAATGGATGTCGAGGACAACCGCGTCATCGTCAACTCCATGGAGGGGCGCGGCTGTGTGGCGGACTGGACCGATGGCAAGCTGCACATGGCGCTCAGCAGCCAGGGCGTCTGGGGCCCGAAGAACAACCTGATCAACGCCTTCGGCCTCAGCCCGGACCAGGTGCGCGTCACCACGCCGGATGTCGGCGGCGGCTTCGGGATGAAGGGCTTTCTGTATCCGGAATATTTCGCCGTGGCCCAGGCCGCGCGCGTGGCCGGGCGCCCGGTGCGCTGGATCAGCGAACGCACGGAATCCATGCTGACGGACAACGCGGGCCGTGACCTGCAGCACCGCGCCGCGCTGGCCTTTGACGCGGACAACCGCATCCTGGCCTACCGTCTGCACACGCGCTGCAACCTGGGCGCCTACAACTCCGGCTTTGGTCAGCAGATCCAGACCAACCTCTTCGCCCGCGTGTTGATGGGCGTCTATGACGTGCAGACGGTCCATGCCCGCTGCGAAGGGTTCTTCACCAACACCACGCAGGTGGATGCCTATCGCGGGGCCGGCCGGCCCGAGGCGATCTACCTGCTGGAACGGATGATGGACCGCGCCGCGCGCGAGCTGGGCGCGGACCCGCAGGATCTGCGCCGCCGAAACTTCATCCCCGTGGACAAGTTCCCCTACAAGACCGTGACGGGTGAGCTTTATGACGTGGGCGATTTCGCCCGCGTGATGGACCACGCCGCCCAGACCGCAGATATCGCGGGCTTTGGCGCGCGCAAGGCGGCCTCTGCCCGGGCGGGCAAGCTGCGCGGGATTGGCACCTGCTATTATATCGAATCGATCCTTGGCCAACCGCATGAGGATGTGAAGATCGAGTTCACCGAGGACGGCGGCGCGCTGATCTATGTGGGCACGCAGTCCAATGGCCAGGGCCATGAAACCGTGTTTGCCCAGTTCCTGTCGGACCAGACCGGCATCCCGGCGGAGCGTATCACCGTGGTCCAGGGGGACAGTGACCGCATCGCCTCTGGCGGCGGCACGGGCGGGTCACGCTCGGTCACGGTGCAGGCCAATGTCACGCTGAAGGCCGTGGCCACGATGATTGAACAGTTCACCGCCTTCCTGGCCGAGACGCTGGATGTGGCGCCGGAGGCCATCAGCTTTGATGATGAAACCTTCCGCGCGGAGGGCCGCAACCAGACGCCCACCATGCTGGAGGTGGCGCAGATGGCGCGCGACGCCGGCCGCGAGGATCTGCTGCGCTTTGAGGCGACGGAAAAGCTGCCGGGCCGATCCTATCCCAATGGCTTCCACGTCGCCGAGGTAGAGATTGACCCGGACACGGGCGAAACCTGCGTGGACCGCTACAGCGTGGTTGACGATTTCGGCAATCTGATCAACCCGATGCTGGCCGAAGGCCAGGTGCATGGCGGCGTGGCGCAGGGCATTGGCCAGGCGCTGACGGAACGCGTGGTGTATGACGCCGACGGCCAGCTGCTGACCGCAAGCTTCATGGATTACGCCATGCCGCGGGCTTATGACATCCCGCATCTGACCTTTGAGACAGAGCCTGTGCCCTCCACCGCCAACCCCATGGGCATGAAAGGCTGTGGCGAGGCCGGAACCGTCGGCGCGCTGGCCGCAGTGACCAATGCGGTTCAGGATGCGCTGTGGGACCGTGGCATTCGCCGCGTGGACATGCCGTTTACCCCGCAGCGCGTCTGGCAGATGTTGCAGGATGCGGCCCCGATGGCGGCGGAATGACGCAGACCGGGCCAGTTCACGCTTCGGTGACGGCTCTGGAACCTCGGGGCGCGGTTCTTATCTGTTCTTCGTGCTTCGGAGCCGGAACGCCCAAGGCACGTTAACTGTCCCTCGTTCCATACCTGAATGCCCGGGGGTGCGCCCCCGGGCTTTTTTTGGCCTCGCATCCGCATTGTTCATCGGGATAGGGTCAGGCCATGACACCGCTAGATCGCCATCTGAAAACGATTCTCGACCGCAGCCGCGTGATTGCCGTTGTGGGCGTCTCCCCGGACCCTGTGCGGCCCAGCCATTACGTGGCGCGCTACCTGTCACAGCGCGGATACCGGGTGATCCCGGTCAATCCCGGCCACGCGGGCAAGCAGCTGTTCGGGGAAACCATCCGCGCCACCCTGTCAGAGGTCGACGCGCAGGTGGACATGGTGGACATCTTCCGCCGTTCCGAGCATGTGCCGCCGATCGTGGAAGAGGCCATGGCGCGCTTTGCCCCCAGCCTGCGCACGATCTGGATGCAGATCGGGGTGGAGCATGAAGAGGCCGCCGCAGCCGCGCGCGCCGAACGCCTGGACGTGGTGATGAACCGCTGTCCCAAGATCGAACATCAGCGTCTGAATGGCGAGCTGCGCAAGGCCGGGTTCAACACGGGCATCATTTCCTCCCGCCTGTGAGGGAGTAAGGGTGCGGGTTTGTCCCGCACCGGCCGGACACCCAGGCTCAGCCCGCCAAACGCGCCGGCAAGCCGTTGGCCCAGACGGAAATCGTGCCCGCCCCAAGGCAGACCACCATATCGCCCGGGCGCGCCTGTTCCCGCACCAGGCGTTCCAGGTCATCCTCATCATGCAGGGCGCGGGCGTGGCGGTGGCCGTGGCGGATCAGCCCGCTGACCAGATCATCGCGCGAGGCGCCTTCGATCGGGGCCTCGCCCGCGGCATAGACCTCGCCAATGGCGACCACGTCTGCCTCGTTGAAACAGGCGCAGAAATCCTCGAACAGGGAATGCAGCCGCGAATAGCGGTGCGGCTGGTGCACGGCGATCACGCGGCCCTCACAGGCCTGGCGGGCGGCGCGAAGCACGGCGGCGATTTCCACCGGGTGATGGCCGTAGTCATCGATGATGGTGATGCCATCGACCTCGCCCACCTTGGTGAACCGCCGATTGACCCCGCCAAAGGCCGCCAGCGCCCCGCGAATGTCTGTGCCGCTCATGCCCAGGTGGCGCGCCACCGCCACTGCGGACAGCGCGTTGGACACGTTGTGATCCCCCGGCATCGGCAGGGTGCAGCCTTCGATCACGCTGTCTTCTGACTGCAGGGCGATGTCAAAATGCGCCACGCCCTTTTCATAACGCAGGTTGATCGCCCGCACATCCGCCTGTGCGTTGAACCCGTATGTGCGCACGCGGCGGTCCGTGATGCGGCCCACCAGCGCCTGAACCTCCGGGTGGTCCGTGCAGCACACGGCAATGCCGTAGAACGGGATGTTGGAGACGAATTCATGGAACCCGTGGCGCAGGTTTTCGATGCTGCCCCAGTGCTCCATATGCTCCGGGTCAATATTGGTGACAATGGCGATGGTCGCGGGCAGGCGGTTGAAGGTGCCATCGCTTTCGTCAGCCTCCACCACCATCCATTCGCCCGCCCCCATCCGCGCGTTGGAGCCATAGGCATGGATGATCCCGCCATTGATCACCGTGGGGTCGAACCCGCCCGCCACCATCAGCTCGGCCATCATGGTGGTTGTGGTGGTCTTGCCATGGGTGCCCGCCACCGCAATGTTGGACCGCAGGCGCATCAGCTCTGCCAGCATTTCCGCCCGGCGCACCACGGGCAGGCCCCGGCGGCGGGCTTCATCCAGCTCCGGGTTGCCGGGTTTGATGGCGGAGGAAATCACCACCACTGCGGCGCTGTCCAGGTTTTCGGCCCGCTGGCCCTGCAGGAACAGCTGCGCGCCCAGGTCATTGAGGCGGCGGGTGATGGCGCTGTCCTTCAGGTCAGAGCCCTGCACGCGATAGCCGAGGTTCAGCAGAACCTCCGCGATGCCGGACATGCCAATCCCGCCGATGCCCACGAAATGAATGGGCCCGATATCGCCGGGCAGCTTGGTGGCGGTGTTCATGGTTTTTGTCTTCCTTCGGGTCAGTCTGGCGTGTCTTGGGTGTGGTGGCGGCTGTGCGGGTCCGATGCATCGGTATCGGGGCCAGTGGCGGGCAGCACCCCGCGCGCCAACGCCTCGACCGTGTCGGCAAGGTCGCGTGCGGCATCGGGGCGGCCCAGGGCGCGCATGGCGCTGGCCATGCCGCGCGCGGCGGCGGGATCTTGCAGCACCCGCAGGATGGCCGCGGACATGGCGTCGATGCTCAGCGTTGCCTCAGGCAGCACCACGGCGCCTCCGGCCTCCGCCGCGCCTGTGGCATTGGCGGTCTGGTGGTCCCCTGTGGCGGCGGCGAAGGGCACAAGGATCGCCGGCCGCCCGATCACGGTCAGATCCGCGATGGAAGACGCCCCTGCGCGCGAGATCACCAACTGCGCCTCCGCCATGCGGTCTGGGATATCCGCGAAGAAGGGCTGAACCTCGGCCCGGATGCCGTTTTCCAGGTAAAAGGCGCTGACCCGGTCGTGGTCCTCTGCCCGGGCCTGGTGGAACACGCGCAGGTGGCGGATGACCTCCAAAGGCAGCGACGCGATGGCCGGCGGCACGATATCGGACAGGATGCGCGCGCCCTGGCTGCCGCCGATGACCAGCAGCGTCATGGGATAGTCCCCCGGCACGATATAGCCCGCCCCGGCGCGCGCCCGCACGGCCCCCCGCACAGGATTGCCCAGATAGCGCGTCCGCGCCCCTTGCGGCGCATCCGTGGGCCAGATGCCACAGGCCACCAGCCCGACCCGGCGCGCAAAAAGCCGGTTCACCCGGCCCAGCACGCCGTTTTGTTCATGGATCATGCGGGGCCGCCGCAACAGCCACGCCGCCGACAGCGCCGGGATCGCGGGATAGCCGCCGAAGCCCACCACCATATCCGGCGGCTGGCGCAGGAAATCCGCCAGCGTCGCGGCAACACCGCCCAGGATCCGAAACGGCACCAGGGCGCGGGCCAGCAGCCCGCCACGGGCGAAGGTGGCGCTGCGGGCCTGGCGGATCTCGACCTCGGCCGGGAAGCCGCCTGCATAACGCGCGCCGCGCGCATCGGTGCTGAGCACAACGCGCCAGCCGCGGGCCAGCATTTCCTCTGCCAGGGCCTGTGCGGGGAACATATGCCCTCCGGTGCCGCCTGCCGCCAGCACCAGCAGCGGGCGCGCCAACCGTTCTGCCATCCTTGCCTCTTTCGTCGTCGGGGCCGTGTCACAGCCCGGCCCAGCCTAGCCCTGCGCGGGGCTCCAGCCCATGCGCCGCTCCATCTCGCCCTGCACGCGGGTCCTTGTAAAGGCCAGCAACATGCCCAGCGTGATGGAAACCGCCACCAGCGAGGAACCGCCCGCGCTGATGAAGGGCAGCGTCATGCCCTTGGGCGGCAGCAGTTGCACCGCGACGCCGGTGTTGACCAGCACCTGCAAGCCCAGCACCGCCACCAGCCCGACGCCCGCATACCGGATGAACGGATCCCGTTCCCGCATCAACCGCAGCAGCGACCGCACGAGGATGGCCAGGAACAGCCCCAGGATCAGCAGAACCAGCACCAGGCCGTATTCCTCTGCCGCGACGGCGATGATGAAATCGGTCTGGGCGTCCGGCAGTTTCCATTTGATCTGCCCCTCACCCACGCCCACGCCGAAGAACCCGCCTTCCTGGATGGCGGCGATGGCCCGGCCCACCTGTTCCGTCGGGGCGGCGGGGGTGAACAGCGCATCGATGCGGGACGCGAAGTGGGACGAGCTGTGATAGGCCGCGAAGCCGCCCAGCCCGGCCAGCCCCACCAGCACATACATCATCCCGATCGGCCCGCCGGAGACGAAGTAGATGGCCAGCCATGTCATGATGATCAGCGCCGACTGGCCGTAATCCGGCTGGATCACAAGCAGGCCCACGATCAGCAGCAACAGCGTGAAGGACCACATCCGCCCCGGCGGGCCGTTGTCCTGCTGCGCTGCGGCCACCAGCCATGCGGTAAAGATAACGAAGAAGGGTTTCAGAAATTCCGAAGGCTGGATGGACAGCGAATAGATCCGCAACCACCGCTGCGCGCCCTTGTCATGATCCTGGCCCAGAATGGGCAGCGCGACCAGCGCCAGAAGGGCCAGCACAAAACCCACGGTGGCCACACGCCGCACGGTGGTGGGGCTTTGCATCGACAGGTAGAGCATCAGCGGCAGGGCCACCGCCCCGAAGACAAGCTGTTTCTGAACCAGGTGGAAGGGGGCCATGCCGGGATGGCGCGCGGCAAAAGCCGGCGACACGGCCAGCCCCAGCAACAGCCCGATGCCGAACAGGATGATGACGCAGGACAAGGCCCAGTGATCGACGGAGTTCCACCACTGCCGCAACACCGGATCTGACGGGCGGGCCTGCGCCAGGCCGCCGTGGACGATATCTGTCATGTCTGCTCGCTCTTCGCCTGCCGTGCCGGGGTTTTCCCCGTGCATTTCAGCTATGGTAGCGAATCACGCGCGGCCTCGCCAGCCCCGACACGCGCAAAATCATGCCGCGCCCGCACGGCGGCAAAGCCTTGCCGAATCATGTCCTGCAACCGCGCCACGGCGGAAGATGGCGCGGGCGGGCCATACATGTTGATCTTCTGCATCCCCAGGTCCGGCAGCGCGGGCCCTGCGTCAATCGGCACCAGGTGCGGCGGCGCATGGCCTTCCAGCATGGAGGTGACAGCCAGATCGGCACTGACCGTGGCCTCGATCGTTCGGTCGGATTCGGAATCGACGGCCAGTTCCCAGACCACCCCGGCCTCATCCAGCTTGCGCAGGTCATCGTCCCGGAAGGTGCAATGCCGGCAGTAGGCCAGGCGCAGGGGCCGCTGCCGCCAGGCGGTGCCGTCCGGCGCGCCCACCCAGCGCAGCGGAACCTCCGCCAGGGTCTCGCCCCCACGGCGCAGGTCGGGTTCCGTCGTCAGGATGACCTCAAGCTCGCCCCGCGCATATTGGGTGCGCAAGCCATTGGTATAAGACGAAATCAGCTGCACCTTCATGCGCGGGAATTCGGCGTGGAAGCGTTGCAGCACCTGCGGGATCACCGGGTAGACGATGTCATGGGGCACGCCCAGGAACACCTCGCCCTCAAAGGTCTGGTCCGTCAGCCTGGACAGGATCTCATCGTTCAGCTCCACCATCCGGCGCGCATAGCCCAGCAATTGCTGCCCCGTGGGCGTCAGCGCCACGCCTCGCCCGGCGCGTTCCAGCAGCTTGACCCCCATGCCATCTTCCAGCCGTTTCAGCTGCATCGACACCGCCGATTGCGTCAGGTTCAGAAAGCCCGAGGCGCGCGTGACGCCCCCGGTTTCGGCCACGGCCACGAAAGAGCGCAGGGCGGTCAGGTCCAGATTCTTCATACTTCACAAACTTTGATGCAAACCAACAGAAACATTCGTTTTACAAATAAACCACGCGTCGCCATATGCATCAACATCAAAGATGCGTCACACGCAAATCATCACGAAATCGAAAGGAACTTATCATGGCCCTGGCCCTCTCCCGCCCCTTTGCCCTGCCCCGCTTCGGCGGCTCTCTGCTGTCTTTCCTGCTGCGGATGGATGCCGTTGCACGTGACCGCGCCCGCCTGGCGCAGATGGACGCGCATCTGCTGGCCGACATCGGCCTGACCCATCAGGCCGCCCAGGCCGAAGCCGCACGCGCGCCCTGGGACCTGTCGCTGCCGCTGCGCTAAAGTCGCATGCCAGAGGACTCTTTTTCGACCCCTGTGCCAGGCTGACCGCTTGAAAAGCCTGCCCCCTTGACCAATATCGGGTAGGAGGCCGGAGACCTACCGGCACAGGGAGTTCGACTTCGGAGAGTGAACATGGCGAATTACAATACTGCTCGGACCGCTGCGGGTGCCCGCAGCGCCGCGATTGACGAGGGCCTGCGCGCCCATATGAACAAGGTGTATGGCACCATGTCCGTCGGCACGCTGCTGACGTTCCTGGTGGCTTGGGCAGTGGGCAGCAGCCCCGAACTGCTCAGCATCTTCCGCAACCCGGCGACGCTGCAGCCCAACATGCTGGGCTGGGTGGTGATGTTTGCCCCGCTGATCATGGTGTTTGCCTTCGGCGCAGTGATCAACCGCCTGTCCGCCGCCGCGGCGCAGCTGTTCTTCTACGTCTTTGCCAGCGTCATGGGCCTGTCCATGTCCTGGATCTTCGTGGCCTTCACGGGCTATTCCATCGCGCAGGTGTTCCTTGTGACGTCGATCGCCTTCGCCAGCCTGTCGCTCTGGGGCTACACCACGAAGAAGGACATCTCCGGCTGGGGTTCCTTCCTGATGATGGGCCTGATCGGCATCATCGTGGCGTCGATCATCAACATCTTCCTCGGCTCGCCGGCGATTGCCTTTGCCGTGTCCATCATCGGTGTCCTGATCTTTGCCGGCCTGACCGCCTATGACACGCAAGAGATCAAGAACGAATACATCCAGCACGCCCAGATGGGCGACAGTGAATGGCTGGGCAAGTCCGCGATCATGGGCGCGCTGCGTCTGTATCTGGACTTCATCAACATGTTCATGCTGCTGCTGCAACTGTTCGGCAACCGCGAATAACACAGCGCGAATCTGCGCACTGATGTCAGGGCCGGCCCAAGTGGGCCGGCCTTTTTCATTGCGCGCCGCAGGGTATCGCGCCGCCAGATCCACAAAAGCAAAAGGCCGGGCGATGGCCCGGCCTTGGTCGTCAGATGAACGGCAAGATTACTTGATCTTGCCTTCCTTGTATTCCACGTGCTTGCGCAGCACGGGGTCATATTTACGCACGACCATCTTTTCGGTCATGGTCCGGGCGTTCTTCTTGGTCACATAGAAGTGGCCCGTGCCTGCGGTGGAATTCAGGCGGATCTTGATTGTGGTCGGCTTCGCCATGTGTTGTCTCCTGCACCGGGCACGGCCTTTGGCGCCCGCACTATTCTTGAAACTCGGGTTCTACCGATGGGGCGGTCACTGTCAAGCAGAAAGCCCAAAGCGCGCGCGGAGGGGCTGTAAGCCGGATTTTGTTCCCCGGATCGCTCCGGTTCGACGACCATTCATCTGGCCCGCGCGTTGCCACGCGGATCTTGCTGCCAACCCGGACCCCGGGGCTGAAGCGGCCCTGCCCGGCCGGATGGCCTGCGGCGGTGGGGTCCCTATTCGGCATTGCTCCTGGTGGGGCTTGCCATGCGGCCCGTGTTGCCACGCGCCCGGTGGGCTCTTACCCCACCGTTTCACCCTTGCCTCCCGCGGGCGGGGGGCGGTCTGTTTTCTGTGGCGCTTTCCGTCAGGTTGCCCTGCCCGGGCGTTACCCGGCACCATTGCTTCATGGAGTCCGGACTTTCCTCTCAGGCAGCGGGCAAGCCCGCGCCCAAGCGGCCGTCCGCCCCTCCGCGCGAGGCGCAGCGTTAGGCGCCCGCGGCTGGCGGGTCAACCGGATAGTGCTGCGCCAG
>CBFHYV010000076.1:0-12110 GCA_965660085.1 uncultured Paracoccaceae bacterium | reverse complement strand
TCCCGCACGATCGCCTTGGCCCGCGCGGTGGTGAAGGTCGGCTCCTCACGCAGCGTCGGGTTGAACTCCGGGTCTTCGACGAGGTTCAGATCATCGACGAGGATCTCGATGAACTCGCGGGAGGTGACGAACTCAAGCTCGGTGTTGATGGCGGCCAGTTCGGTCGACACCCCCGAGACCACGCTATCGAGGTTCACGACCCGCTGTTCGCGCACCTCCAGCGCCAAGCGCGCCGTCGCGCTGTAGCGGACATCGGCCACGACATAGGCATAGTAGCCACCGATCAGCGCCGCGATCAGGGCGCACATGGCCAGGAAATACTTGTTCAGCCAGACCAGCCCAAGCAGATCGCTCAGGTCCCATTCCGCCTCTTCCTGGCCCTGCTGGGGCGCCTGGTTTGCCACGGGGCGCGGGCGGGCGCCGATGTGTTGGGGGCTGTCTGTCATCGCAAAGCCATCTTCGGGGGGGTGGGCGGTAAATTTCTGTTTGGTCGTCATCCGTGCCCCCGGGCAGTCTTTCGCGTTCCGGAGTTCTTTGGCAGATCACCGATGGTCAATCAAGCGCGCCGGGGAAACGCGCCCTGTTCGGTTGAAAAACGCCTGTGATGCCCGTTGGGCCAGGCCCTGCACGGGCCATGACAGTCCGCATCGAAATTCCCCTTGCTGAATGGCCACAGGCTGTCTGCGTGACGGAGGTTTAAATATCGTCACCCTGAACAACGCAGACCGGCGCCCGATGGTTCGCATTGCAGGCAGCGACGAAATGCACCATTGTATGCAGATGTATGCCGTGGTGAAGCACGCACACGACACACCATCCCTTTTCAGGCCAGAACAAGGTATCCCCATGTCCGATCAGACCCTTCCCGACATCATCTATACCAAGGTGGATGAGGCGCCCGAACTGGCGTCCGCCTCTCTGCTGCCGATCATCCGCCGCTTTGCCGCCGCCGCCGGTGTCAGCGTCGAGACGCGGGACATTTCCCTGGCCGGGCGGATCCTGGCCGCCTTCCCCGAATGGCTGACCGAAGAGCAGCGCCAGAATGACGATCTGGCCGAACTGGGCCAGTTGGTCAAAACGCCCCAGGCCAATGTGATCAAACTGCCCAATGTCTCGGCCTCCGTGCCGCAGCTGGTCGCCGCGGTGACCGAACTGCAGGCCCAGGGCTTTGCCCTGCCGGACTATCCCGAAACACCTGAAACCGACGCGGACCGCGATGTGCGCGCCCGTTATGACGCCATCAAGGGCTCCGCCGTGAACCCCGTCCTGCGCGAGGGCAACTCCGATCGGCGCGCGGCAGTGGCTGTCAAGAAATTCGCCCAGGCCAACCCCCATTCCATGGGCGCATGGTCCGCCAACAGCAAGACCCGCGTGGCCTCCATGCAGGGCGGCGATTTCTTCTCCAACGAAAGCTCTGCCACGCTGACCGAGGACCAGACCGTCAGCATCGTGCATGAGGCCGCCGATGGCAGCCAGACCGTGCTGAAGGACGGGCTGACCTTCCCCGCCGGCACGGTGGTGGACGCAACCTTCATGTCCGCCAAGGCGCTGGATGCCTTCCTGCTGCGCGAGATCGAGGCCAGCAAATCCGAAGGCGTGCTGTTTTCGCTGCACATGAAGGCCACGATGATGAAGGTCTCCGACCCGATCATCTTTGGCCACGCAGTGCGCGCGTTCCTGGCGCCGGTGTTTGAAAAACATGCCGTGGCCCTTCAGGCCGCCGGCGTGAACCCCAACCAGGGCCTGGGCGATCTGCTGGCACGGATGCAGGACAATTCCGAGGTCATGGCAGAAATCGACGCCTGCATGGCGGACCGCCCTCCGATGTATATGGTGGACAGCGCCAAGGGCATCACCAACCTGCACGTGCCCTCTGATGTCATCATCGACGCCTCCATGCCGGCGCTGATCCGCGCGGGCGGCAAGGGCTGGGGCCCGGACGACGCGCAGCATGACTGCAACTGCGTCATCCCCGACAACTCCTACGCGCCCGTCTATGATGAGACGATTTCCTATTTCAAGGAAACCGGCGCGCTGGATCCGGCCACGGCCGGCGCGGTGCAAAACATCGGCCTGATGGCCCAGAAGGCCGAGGAATACGGCAGCCACCCCACCACCTTCGAGATCCCCGCAGATGGCGTGGTCAAGATGCTGCTGGCCGATGGCACCGTGCTGCACCAGCACAGCGTCGAGGCCGGGGACATCTGGCGTTCTGCCTCCGTGCGCAAGGCCCCAATCGAGGATTGGGTGCAACTGGCCATCGACCGTCAGCGCGCCGAAGGCTGCGAGGCCATCTTCTGGCTGGACGAAAACCGCGCCCATGACGCGCAGCTGATCGCCTATGTCAAACCGATCCTCGAAGCACAGGGCGTGGCGGACAAGTTCCGCATCCTGGCCCCGCGTGAAGCCACCCGCGCATCGCTGGAAACCATCCGCCGGGGCGAAAACTCCATCGCAATCACCGGCAACGTGCTGCGCGACTACCTCACGGACCTGTTCCCGATCCTGGAACTGGGCACCTCCGCCAAGATGCTGTCCATCGTCAAGCTGATGCAGGGCGGCGGGCTGTTTGAAACCGGCGCGGGCGGGTCCGCCCCCAAGCACGTGCAGCAGCTGGTAGAGCAGAACCACCTGCGCTGGGACAGCCTGGGGGAATTCTGCGCCCTGGGCGAGAGCCTGAAGTTCCTGGCCGACATGCGCGGCAACGCCAAGGCCCGCGTGCTGGGCGAAGCCGTGGATGCGGCCACGCAGGGCGTGCTGGACGATGACCGCTCGCCCGCGCGCAAGGTCGGCCAGCCCGACAACCGCGACAGCCATTACTGGTTTGCCCGCTACTGGGCGGAGGCGCTTGCCACCCAGACCCAGGATGCCGATCTGGCGGCCTATTTCGCGCCCGTCGCGGCCGAACTGGCGGAGAAGCAGGACGCCATCCTGGCAGAACTGGCTGCGGTGCAGGGCGATGCGGTGGATCTGGGTGGCTATTACCACACCGATCCCGCCAAGACCGCAGCCGTCATGCGCCCCTCGGCCACACTGAACGCGATCATCGGCTGATCCGCCGTTCGGCACCCCAACCTGATCCGCCCCGGCATGGTTTCGCCGGGGCGGATCACGCAAAGCTCACGGCAGCGTGAACCCCCTGTTCCAATTTTTGCCACCTTTGTGAGGTGGGCTGATCGCCGGGCGGGGATGTTTTTCGCCCAAAGGGCTGTTTCCGGGCCTAATTCAGACAAATCTCTGCATCTCAGGGTTTTGCCCTGTGGCCACGGAAACGATGTGCGGTATCCTGTGTTCACGAAATCGCCAGCATCGCTGGCGCTGCCAGCCGGAGACAAGTGCATGTCCCAAGTGACGGATGTTCAGAAAAACCCGCTCAGATCCGTGATGCATGCGCTGCGCGGCCTCAACCGGATGCGCAACTATGTCTTCGCGGCCTTTGCCGTCACGCTGCTGACAGCCTTCGCGGTTCTGCTCGTCCGAATCGAACAGACAGCGTTTGACCGGGAATTGATCCATGTGCGCGAAGGCCACCTGATCATCGCCGAAAACCTGGCAGAGGCGCTGTCGCGCTACGCGGTGGATCTGATGTCCACCTTCGATTTCCTGCTGGCCGCCTATGATGACACGCCCCCGCCGCAAGAGGTGGTGGACCTGATGGCGGACTATGACCTGCACTATTTCGCCATCGTCGACCAGACCAACACCATCCTGCAACAGATCGGCAGCGCGAAATCCGAATTCCCTGACGCCGCCGCCCTGGACGTGATCCGCGCCGAGGCCGCCACCGGCGGCACCGTGATCACCGGCATCATCCGGATCAATGACCAGCCGCTGCTGTTCGTCACGCGGGCGCTGGCCGATGGGCGGCTGGCCATTGCACCCTTTGACACCAACTACCTGGCTCAGGTGCAAAAGGCCGTGGCCTTCGGCGAGCTGGGCCATTCCATGCTGGTGGACAAGAACGGCCTTGTCATCGCCCACCCCAACCCCGAATGGCAGCGCACGTCCAAGGATGCCTCCCCGCTCAGCGTGGTGCAGGCGATGCTGGCCGGCGAGACGGGCGTGATGCAGTTCTATTCGCCTCCGCTGGCGGCGGACATGATCGCGGGACATACTTGGGTGCCGGAAACGGGCTGGGGCGTGATGGTGCCGCAGCCGATCCGCGAACTGCATGCCTCTGCCCAGACCCATGCGGCCGTGCTGGTGCGCGTGCTCGTGGTGGTGATGGTGCTGGCGCTCATTGCCTCCTGGGTGTTGGCCGGCGTGATCGAAGGGCCGCTGCGCCGCTTTTCCGACACGGTGCAAGCCATCCGCAACGGCAACCTGCGCGCCCGCGTCCCGCGCCTGCCCTGGCTGTCCCCGAATGAGACCCGCGACCTGCGGGTGCTGTTCAACGGGCTGATGGACAAGCTGGAATCGGACGCCAGCCTGCTGCGCCAGTCGCTGGACGCCGCCGAAAGCGCGAATCAGGCGCGCTCGCGCTTTGTCGGCGTGTTGAGCCATGAGATGCGCACCCCGCTGAACGGCATTGTCGCAACGCTGGAACTGATGCGGCAGACCCCGCTGGACGCGGACCAGCAGCGCTATCTGAGCATGATCGACACCTCCAGCCAGACGCTGAAGGGCCATGTCGATGACGTGCTGGAACTGACGCGCCTGGAATCGGGGCAGATCAAACTGGACCCGACCAGCTTCGCCGTGCGTGACCTGGTGGCAGAGGTCGTGGATGTCTGCCGCCCGATGGCGCGGGCCAATGGCAACAGCATCTCCGTCAGCTATGGCGCGGGCCTGCCCGCCCAGATCACCGCGGACCGGCGCAAGCTGCGCCAGATCCTGGAAAACCTCACGGGCAATGCCGCCAAGTTCACCCGCAACGGCGAAATCTCCGTCAGCGTCGGCATCCTGAAACGCGGTGTGCTGGAACTGACCGTCACCGACACCGGCCCCGGCATTGCAGAAGCCGATCAGGACCGCGTCTTTGAACCCTTTGCCACCGTGGACAGCAGCTTTGCCCGCACGGCCGAAGGCACCGGGCTGGGGCTGAGCATCGTCAAATCCTCGGTCGAGGCGATGGGCGGCGAGATTTCCCTGACCAGCGAATTGGGCCATGGCGCCACCTTCCGGGTGCAGACCCCCGTGGAGTATGACGACACCGCCCAGCCCGCCGCCGCCCAACCTGCACCGGCGGCGAACACGCCTGACCCGGTGCTGCTGCAACAGGTCTCTGCCCGCCTGCCCTGCGGCGCCACGCAATGCGCCCGCCTGCTGGTGGTTGAGGACAATGTGATCAACGCCACCGTGCTGCGTGAGATCCTGGAACGCCTTGGCCATAATGTCACCGTGGCCGAAAACGGCGAAGACGGGCTGGAGGTGGCGCTGGCCCAGGAATTTGACCTGATCCTGATGGATATTTCCATGCCCGGCATGGATGGAACAGAGGTCACCCGCGCGATCCGCACCCGGGAAGGGCCAAACCGGCTGACCCCGATCGTGGCGCAAACCGCCCATGCCCGCCCCGAGGACCGCGACAGGTTCCACGATGCCGGGATGCAGCGTGTGCTGATCAAACCGATTTCGCGCAAGAAACTGCTGGCGCTGTTTGAGGCCGACGAGGCCGCGAACGAGGCGCCGCCCGCCGAACCGGCCCCGCTGGCCCTGCCGCTGCTGGAGCGTGAGGCTTTCACCGACCTGTGCGAGACCGTGGGCCGCGACCGCGCCATGCAGCTGTTCGACTCCTCCGTCGAGGAGCTGGACGCTGTTATCGCGGCCATCCAGACCAGCGAGCCGGACCACAGCGCGGCAAGCGATGCCATGCCGCCTTCTGTGGAGGGCGTGCGTAAATGCGCCGGCACCTATGCCGCCTTCGGCGCCAGCCGTCTGCACGGGCTTCTGAAAGAGCTGGAGACAGCCTTGCGCGGCGGTGTCTCACCCGAGGCGCTGTCCCAGACCATTCTGATGATCCGCAACTCCACCCAGGAAACCCGCCGCGTTCTGGACGAGGCCGCCTGACGCCGGGATCAGGCCGCAGCGTGGGGCAAGGCCCCACAGCATTGCCCGGCGCATGGGTCCGCGCGAAACGGCCCGGCAAACGCGCATGATCGCGCTGCGTTCAAACCATGCCAAAGGCCGCAGGGCGCGCCGCAACAGCGCGTCCCTTATTGACGTCAAAAATCCAGGTTTTCCACGTTCAACGCGTTTTCCTGAATGAAGGCACGGCGCGGCTCTACCACATCGCCCATCAGCTTGGTGAACAGGTCATCCGCCTCTGCCACGTCATCCAGGCGCACCTGCAACAGGGTCCGCGCGTCCGGATCAAGCGTGGTTTCCCACAGCTGTCCGGGGTTCATCTCGCCCAGGCCCTTGTAGCGTTGCAGGCTCAGGCCCTTTTCGCCCTCATCCAGGATGGCCTTCAAAAGATCCAGCGGGCCATAGATCGGCTGCCGCCGGTCCTTGCGCTCCAGCACGGCCGGGCTGCCATAAACCGCTTGCAGGCTTTGGGTAAAACTGCCGGTGCGCCGCGCCTCGCCAGAGCGCAGCATCGGCCCGTCAAGCGTGCGGACCTCCTCCACCCCGCGCAGGATGCGCGCCAGGCGGATGCCGCGATCCTGCGTGATGCGGCCTGTCCAGCCACGCTCATATTCCAGCGCCACCAGATCCAGCCGCATGGCCACGGTATCGGCCACGCCTTGCAGATCCGCCTCAACCGCACCGGGCACGAAAGCACCGGCAATGGCGGCCTGTTCCAGGATGTGGCGGGGATAATGGGTCGGGAAGACATCCAACAGGCGTTTCAGGCTGCGGGCTTCCTCGACAATGCGGATAAGGTCGGCCGCTGTCACCGTTTCGCCATTGCCCTGAACCAGCCGGGCGCCTTCCACCCCCTGCTGGATCAGATATTCCTCCAGCGCGGGTTCGTCCTTTAGATACACCTCGGACTTGCCGCGGCTGACCTTATAGAGCGGCGGCTGCGCGATATAGAGATAGCCGCCCTCGATCAGCTGCGGCATCTGACGGTAGAAGAAGGTCAGCAACAGCGTGCGGATGTGGGCGCCGTCCACATCGGCATCGGTCATGATGACGATCTTGTGGTAGCGCAGCTTGGAAATATCGAACTCATCCCGGCCGATGCCAGTGCCCAGCGCCATGACAAGGTTGCCGATCTCCTGGCTGCCCAGCATTTTGTCGAACCGGGCGCGCTCCACGTTCAGGATCTTGCCGCGCAGGGGCAGCACCGCCTGGGTGCCCCTGTCCCGCCCGGTCTGGGCGGAGCCGCCGGCGCTGTCCCCCTCCACCAGGAACAGTTCGGTCTTGGCCGGGTCCTTTTCGGAACAATCCTTCAGCTTGCCGGCAAGGTAATTGACATCCATCGCCGTCTTGCGGCGGGTCAGCTCGCGGGCCTTGCGGGCCGCTTCGCGGGCCAGGGCGGCTTCCACGATCTTGCCGACAATCACCTTGGCCTCGGCGGGATTTTCCTCCAGCCATTCGTTCAGACGCTCGCCCACCAGGCCTTCCACGGCGGGCCGCACCTCGGAGCTGACCAGCTTGTCCTTGGTCTGGCTGCTGAATTTCGGGTCCGGCACCTTGACCGACAGCACGCAGGTCAGCCCTTCGCGGGCGTCATCCCCGGTGAAGGAGATCTTTTCCTTCTTCGCAATCCCGCTTTCGGCGGCATAGCGGGTCAGGCAGCGCGTCAGCGCGCCACGGAAGCCTGCCAGGTGGGCGCCGCCATCGCGCTGGGGGATGTTGTTGGTAAAGGGCAGGACCGTCTCGTGATAGCTGTCGTTCCACCACATCGCGATTTCCACCCCGATGCCGTCGCGCTCGCCGGTCATGTAGATCGGGTCCGACATCATCGCGGATTTGGACCGGTCCAGGTATTTCACGAATTCGCGCACGCCGCCTTCAAAGAACAGCTCGCTCTTCATCGGCTCGGCCGGGCGGTGATCTTCCAGGATGATCCGCACGCCGGAGTTCAGGAACGCCAGTTCGCGCAGGCGCTTTTCCAGCGTCTCGAAGCTGTAGTCGAGGTTGCTGAACGTCTCGGTCGAGGCGAGGAAGCGCACTTCGGTGCCGGTTTCGCCCTCGGCATCGCCCACAACGCGCAGATGTTCGGTGGTATCGCCATGGGCAAACCGCGCCACATGTTCCTTGCCATCGCGCCAGACGCGCAGTTCCAGCCAGACGGACAGCGCGTTCACAACGGACACGCCCACCCCGTGCAGACCGCCGGACACCTTGTAGCTGTTCTGGTCAAACTTCCCGCCCGCGTGCAGCTGGGTCATGATGACCTCCGCCGCGCTCACGCCTTCTTCGGTGTGCATGTCCACGGGAATGCCCCGGCCATTGTCGCGCACGGACACGCTGTTGTCCGCATGGATGACCACCTTGACGAAATCGGCATGGCCCGCCAGCGCCTCATCAATGCCATTGTCCACGACCTCATAGACCATGTGATGCAGGCCAGAGCCATCATCGGTATCGCCGATATACATGCCCGGGCGCTTGCGCACCGCCTCAAGCCCCTTCAGGACCTTGATGGAATCTGCACTGTATTCGTTCATGGCACCTGCCGTTTCGGCCATTTATGTCGTCCTCAATCCTTGGCGTGGCATGCGCGTCGCGGGCGGATCGGCGCGACCGCTCTAAGGGCGGGCGGCGCCCGTAAAACGCACCCACGGGTGATAGACCATATCCGCGCCCAGTGCCAGCGTTCCCGGTGCCCCGCCGCCTAGAACCTGCGGCAGGAGGCCAGCTGGCTTTCATACACCACCGCGCGCCGCGCCGCCTGATCGGCGATCCGCACCAGCCAGCTCTTGGATCGGTAGGATCGGCGGGCAAAGCCCCCGCGCCCTTCGTGATAGGCCAGGTACTGGTTGCGCGTGTCGGATTTGGAAATCCCCAGCACCTCATGGGACTTGTCCATGTACCAGCCGATGAAATCCGCCGCGTCGCGGATATTGTGCCGCCGGGCACCGCGGCGGCCGGTCTCAGACCGGTATTCATCCCAGGTGCCGTCCAGCGCCTGGGCATAGCCATAGGCAGAGCTTTGGCGGCCCATCGGAATCACCCCCAGCGCAAAGCGCAGCGGCGTGCGGGCCCGGGCGCGAAACCGGCTTTCATGGTAGATGGTGGCCATCTGCACATGCACCGGCACGCCCCAGCGCCGTTCAGCGGCGCGAAAGGCCCGTTTATAGGATGGCTTTGCCGTCACGATGGCGCAGGCATCGTCCATGTCGGATACGGCGACGCTGCTGCCGCCGCCGCCGCATGCCGCCAGCCCCGCGACGATCAAAAGCGCGAAGATCACTCTGCTCATTGCCCACCGGATTGTTTTTATGTATGGTCTGCCGCCAGCTTAACGCAGCCCCAGCCAGACGCAATTCGTCAATCCGCAATCCGTCCTCACATGCCCGTTTCCGCCGAGCCGTGCGGACTGGCCGCGCCGTGATGGCCTAGACCTGACCGGCCCATGATGGCAAAAGGCCCCAAAGAGGTGCATCGATGAAAACACCGCGCGCGAAATTCAATCTGGGCCAGATCGTCCGCCACCGGAAGCATCCCTTCCGCGGGGTGGTGTTTGACGTCGACCCGGAGTTTGCCAACACCGAGGAATGGTATGATTCCATCCCCGAGGAAAACCGCCCCCACAAGGACCAGCCGTATTACCACCTGCTGGCCGAAAACGACCAAAGCTATTACATCGCCTATGTGTCGGAACAGAACCTGCTGCCCGACATCACGGGCGAGCCTGTGGACCACCCCGATGTCGGTGAGCTGTTTGGCGAGTTCGAGGGCAATGCCTATCGTCCCCAGTTCCAGATGAACTGACCAAGGATGATCTGACCCGGGCCAGAGGCCGGCGGCGCCACCGGCCAGCGGCCCCGCGCCCGGGCGCGCAGAACGCCCAGGCGCGGCACGCCATCAATACCCGATCGCGCAGCCATCCTTGCGCGGATCAGACGCCCCCTCCAACACACCGTTGTCATGGATCAGGATCGCCTGCGCGCCGCCAATGGGCACGTCCGGGATGGTCACGTCATGGCCCATCTGCGCCAGTTCCGCGCGCACGGCGTCGCTATAGCCCCGCTCCACCTGCAACTGGCCGGAATTCGGGTCAAGGAAGCTGCGCGGCGCATCCAGCGCCTGCTGCGGGGACATGCCGAAATCCGCCATGTTGGACAGCACCCGCGCGTGGCCATTGGGCTGATACTGCCCGCCCATCACACCAAAGGGCATGGTCACCCGACCCTCCTGCCGCATCATGGCGGGGATAATCGTGTGCATGGGGCGTTTGCCGCCCGCCAGTTCATTCGGATGTCCCGGCACAAGGGAGAAGCCCGCGCCCCGGTTCTGGAACAGGATGCCGAATTTCTCGGATGCGATGCCGGAGCCAAAGCCGTGGAAGATCGAATAGATCAGGGACACGGCCATGCGGTCCCGGTCCACCACGGTGATGTAGATCGTGTCCTTGTGCACCGCTTCGCTGGTGGCGGTGGCATTGGGCATGGCGCGCGCCGGGTCGATCAGTGCGGCCAGCGCCCGCGCAGTGTCCATGGACAGCATGTGATCCAGCCGGGTCGTGTGATCCGCATCCGCCAGGAAACGGTTGCGCGCATCATAGGCCAGCTTGGCGGCCTCGGCCTCGATATGCGCGCGCGCGGCCCCGAACGGCTCCATGGACGCAATGTCGAACTGGGCCAGAATGTTCATCAGCAGGATCGCCGTGGCGCCCTGGCCGTTGGGCGGATGCTCCAGCAACTCCCGCCCCTTGTAGCTGCCGGACACGGGCGCATGGGTGGATGTGGTTGTGGCCGCGAAGTCATCGGCCGTGTGGCAGCCGCCCAGCGCATTCAGCGTCGCCAGCATGTCCTCGGCGACCTCGCCCTCATAGAAACCCGCGCGCCCGTCCCGCGCGACGCGGCGCAGGACCTCGGCCTGGCCGGACAGGCGAAAGACGCTGCCCCGCGCCGGGGCCGCGCCGCCATCCAGGAACCAGCTGCGCGCATGGCCCTGCAATTCCGGCTCCAGCGCCGACCAGTCCCAGGCCACGCGGTCTGCCACCGGCACGCCGGCATCAAAATAGCGGATGGCGGGCGCCAGGCTGTCCGCCAGCCCCAGCTTGCCGTAGCTTTCCGACATCGCGCAGAAGGCATCGATGGCGCCGGGCACGGTCACGGCATGGGCGCTGCGCAGCGGCACGGTGCTGTGCCCTTCGGCGCGCAGCGCCTCGGCGCTGGCCTGGGCAGGCGCGCGGCCAGATCCGTTGATCGCCAGCACATCCTCGCTGCCCGCCGGGCTGACAAGGGCGAAGCAATCTCCGCCGATCCCGGTCATCGCCGGTTCCGCAAGCCCCAGCAGAACGGCACCGGCGATGGCGGCATCCATCGCATTGCCCCCTGCTTTCAGCACATCAACCGCCGCCTGCGCCGCCAGCGGATGGGACGTGGCGCACATGCCGCCCGTCGCCAGCACCGCGGAGCGGCCCGGCAAGTGAAAATCTCTCATCTGCATCCTCCCGTTTCGCCGCGCAGTTTATGGGGCGCGCGGGCGGGGTCAACACGCCTGTTCGCAATGGATCAAGGGATTGGGCGTTCTGTCGATTGTTAACGGATTGGTAACCACACTGACGTGAATCTCCTCTCCGGGTTGGGGGGAAAATCATGGTCGCACGCTGTCATACCGTTGCGTTTGAAGGGATCGAGGCGCGCCTGATCGAGGTGCAATGCGCGCTCAGTCCCGGCTTGCCCGGCTTCTCCATCGTCGGCCTGCCGGACCGCGCCGTGGCGGAGGCACGCGAACGCGTGCGCGCTGCCCTGTCGGCACTGTCCATCGCCCTGCCCTCACGCCGGATCACCATCAACCTGTCCCCCGCCGATCTGCCCAAGGAAGGCTCGCATTTCGATCTGCCCATCGCCGTGGCGCTTTTGGCCGCGATGGACGTCATCCCCCAGGCCGAGGCAGACCAGGTGCTGGCCCTGGGCGAGCTGACGCTGGACGGCGCGCTGCGGCCCGTGCCGGGTGTGTTGCCCGCCACCGTGACCGCCCAGGCCGAGGGGTTGGCCCTGCTCTGCCCGCTCGCCTGCGGACCGGAGGCCGCCTGGATCGCCCCG
>CBFHYV010000075.1:0-12285 GCA_965660085.1 uncultured Paracoccaceae bacterium | reverse complement strand
CTGCTGCAACCCCTCGGCCGCGCCGGGGGCGGGGCTTTCGGGTTCGGGCGCATCCTCCAGCGGCACGGACCGGCGCCGGCGCAGCCTGTCCGTGCACAGGTTGGCCGTCACACGATAGAGCCAGGTGCTGACCTGGGCCTCACCCGTGCGCCAATCCGGCGCGATCCGCCACAGGCGCATCAGGGCCTCCTGGGTTACGTCCTCGGCCTCGTCCCGCCGGCCCAACAGCCGCAAGGCATGGGCAAAGACACGCGGCGTCAGCCGAATCGTCAAGGCGCGGGCCGCATCGGCATCTCCGGCGGCATAGCGTTCCAGAAGGTCTTCGTCTGTCATGTCCGCTCTGGCGTCATAGGGCATGGTGGGTCGGGCCTTGGCGTTGGGCAAACGGGCGAACCACGCGGCGCAGGACCTTCAGCCTGCGCCGCGTGCGGGGCCGGGTCAACCGCGCCAGAAACCGCGCGGGCCGTGGCCGTGGTCATGGCCACGGTCGCCCTTGCGCTCCATACGCTCCTGCACCGCGGCAAACTCCTCGGCGCTGAGGCTGCCGTCGCCATCCTTGTCCAGGCGGTTCAGCATCCGCTCCGGGCTGCGGCCGCGGGCGTCCGCGATCTCTTCCAGGCTCAGCAGGCCATCGCCATCGGCATCCAGGCGGCTGACCATCCGTTCGGCGCGACGGGCGGCGCGGTCCTGCATGCGGGTCTGTGCCGCAGCGGCCAGTTCCTGCGCGCTGAGCAGGCCATCGCCATCGGCATCCTGCGCCTGGAGGCGCGCGGTGCGATGGGCAGTGAATTCATCCACCGTCAACTGGCCATCGCCGTTCATGTCCAGCTCGGCAAAGGCCGGCAGGCGCGGGGCGGCCTCGCCTGTGGGCTGGGCGACCACGCCGGTGGCGGGCAGAGCCACGCCCAGCGCCAGGGCCGCGGCGAGTGTGATCTTGGGAAAACGTGTCATGGTGTATCCTTTCCTGGGTGTTGCGGAGACGAGCTGTTCTCTCGACTTGCCCCGGTGATACGGGCGGGCGGGCCGGTTCCGTCGCGCGGCGCCGTTCACACGATGGTGAGCGGTTTTGCGACACGCAGCCGCAAGGACCTTTTGGACCATCGCATCACGCCATGCGAAAGCGCATTCTACCGGGCGGAGATGCGAGGACCGAACCATGACACCGATTGAACCAGACAAGCGCGAAACCCTGCCCGCAATGTGGAAAGGCTGGCGCCGGCGCTGCCCGAACTGCGGCAGCGGCCCGCTGCTGCGCGGCTATCTTGAAGTGCGCGACAGCTGCCCGGTGTGCCGCGAAGAACTGCACCACGCCCGCGCCGATGACGGGCCGGCCTATCTGACCATCCTGATCGTGGGCCATGTGATGGCGCCGCTGCTGTTGATGGTGTTCACACGCTTCCGCCCGGAACCGCTGGTGCTGTTCACCGTTTTCGCGGTTGGCTGCGTGGCGCTGTCGCTTTACCTTCTGCCTCGGTTGAAGGGGCTGATCATCGGCCTTCAATGGGCACGCTACATGCACGGGTTCCAGAAGGAACTGGCCTGACCTTCACCGCCCGAAGGAGAGCCCATGACCACAGCAGCCACCGTAGACAAGACCGCCATCCGTGACGCCGCAACCGTGATCGTGCTGCGCGATCGCGCCACGACACCGCGCGTGCTGATGGGCCAACGCGGCAGCAAGGCGGCCTTCATGCCGGACAAGTTCGTCTTTCCGGGCGGCGCGGTGGATGCGGCCGATGCCGATGTGCCCATGGCCGCCCCCCTGCCGGACAAATGCCGCCGCCGCCTGGCCGAGGATTGCGCCACCGATCTGTCCGCCGCGCTGGCCGCGGCCGCTGTTCGCGAGCTGTGGGAAGAAACAGGCCTGGCCCTGGGGCGCGCGGGCGACTGGCCCGGCACCTGCCCGCCGGATTGGGCGGGCTTTGCCGCCACCGGCCATGTGCCCGATGCCTCGGCGCTGCAATTCGTGTTCCGCGCGATCACGCCGCCGGGCCGTCCGCGCCGATTCGATGCGCGGTTCTTCCTTGTGGATGCCGATGCCATCGCCACCGATCTGGACGATTTCTCTGCCGCGAGCGACGAGCTGAACCATCTGCAATGGATCCCCGTGGCCGAGGTGCGGCAGTTCGATCTGCCCTTCATCACCGAAGTCGTCCTGGCAGAGGTGACCGCCCGCGCCGCGGACCCGACACCGCCCAGCTCCATCCCCTTTTTCCGCAATGATGATGAGGAAAGCCTGTTCCTGCGCCTGCGGGGCCATGCGATGCCCGAGGGCGACTAGGCCAGCAGAAGCAACAACAGGATGCTGACGCTGAGCAGCCCGATCCCCGCCAGTTCCCGCAGGGTGATCCGCTCCTTGAAGAACAGGACGGAGGCCGCCAGCGAAAAGATCAGCTCCACCTGCCCCAGCGCCTGCACATAGGCCACCTGCTGCGTGGTGAAAGCCGTGAACCAGGACAGGCTGCCCGCCACGGAGGCCGGCCCCAGCCAGCCTGCCTGCCGCCATGCGCGCAGCACGCGGCCCAGTTCGGCCCGGTCCCGCCAAGCCAGCCACAGCCCCAGCGCCAGCGTCTGCCACAGCGCCACGAAGGCCAGCATCACCGCCGCGCGCATCAGCGCATCCGCGGAGTCGATCTGCAATGAGGCGGCGCGGAAACACACGGCGCAGATGGCAAAGAACAGCCCCGACAACAGCCCCAGCCCGGCCGAGCGGTTGGCCATCCCCCGCAACAGCCCACCCGGGCGCAGATCCGGCGTGCGCGACAGCATCAGAACCCCGGCGAGGCCGATCACCACGGCCCACCACCCGGCCACGGACAGGTATTCGCCCAGCAGGGGCATGGCGACAAGCGCGGTCTGGATGACCTCGGTTTTCTTGAAGGTGATGCCGACGGCGAAATTGCGGCTGCCGAACAGCGCCACAACGCAGGCGGTGGCGATGATCTGCGCCACCCCGCCGGCCATGGCAAAGCCCCAGAACCCAGCGCCAACGCCGGGCAAAGGCGCGCCCGACCACCACAGGTATCCCGCCAGGAACAGCGCCGCCACCGGCGCGGCATAGAAGAAGCGCGCAAATGTGCTGCCCATGGGCGACAGCGCGCCCAGGCTCAGCACCTTTTGCAGCATGAAGCGCAGCGTTTGAAAGATCGCGGCGCTGAAGGTGGCGATGATCCAGATGTCCATGGCCATGCCTATGGCCCGCAGCGCGGGATTTGGCCAGTGCCCTCTGGCCGGGGCGATGGATGTTACCACCTCCGGCACGGTGGCCACCGCGCCATATGGCGGCGCGGCGGTGGCTGGCGCTAGATTGGCGAGCGTGGCCCCGGCTGGCCCGGACCGGGCCGCTCTGGCAGGGGTATCCGGGCGGGGCGCACCGGCGCGGCCTGCGGCCACAGCGGATGCGGCACCGGATCCTTGCGCTGCCACAGATAGCGGCGGAACACCTCGGCGTAGGAGGCGTAGCGATAGCCCTCGTTCCGGGCAAGGTAATGCGCCCGCCGTTGCCGATAGAGACGCGGCAGCGCATACCACGGCGCACGCGGGTGCATGTGGTGCACCACATGCAGGTTGTTGTTCAGAAACAGCAGCGCCAGCGGGCCGCGATCTTCGATAATGGCGGTGCGCGCGCGGGGCAGATGATGTGCCCGATGTTCCAGGAATGTGCGGATCTTCAACAGGGACAGCCCGGCATAGCTGGCCAGGGCAAAGGCCCAGAGCGGCATGGCCGCCACATGGACCATCCACAGCGCCACCAGGCCAACGGCAGGCAGATGCCACAGCCAGGCCAGCGCCACCCGGCTCTGACCGGCGCGCATGGCGCGCAGATCCCCCGCCATGAAGGCCACCTGCCCGATCACCGGCCCCAACAGCAACCGCCCCGCCAGGGTGTTGTTGGCCTGCAGCAGCGCCCGCGCCAGCGGCGACAGCCGCGCCCAGCGGACGGGGTCCAGAAAATTGCTCTCTGGATCATCATAGGGGTCTGTCAGGATCGGATCGTGGTGATGGGCCAGATGCGTGTCACGGAAGCGCATGTAGGGCACCATCAGGCTCAGCGCGGGAAAGATGGCCGCGGCATCCAGATGCCGGTTGCCAAACGGATGCCCGTGCAGCGCCTCATGCGAGAGTGAGGAGTGCAACGTGACCGCCAGCGCCACCGCCAAGATCCCCAAAGGCAGCCAGAGCCCCGCCAGAACCGTGGTGCCCGCCGCCCAGAGCGCATAGCACCCCAGAAGCAACCCCAGCGTTGGCCATTCAATCCGCCTGCGCCTGTGTTCCGCTGCCATGAACCCTCCGATCTTCACAAACCCGCGATCGGCCTAGCGCATTGGGCACATCAACGGGAATTGTGTATTTCGTTAACCAGAGTGGCAAATCGTGATAGAACCAAGCGTATGGTGACAAAACTGAACAAGCTGACTCGTGCCACCCTGTTTCGGGACAGGTTGCGCCAGGCAATGGCCCGCGGCGGGGTCAGCCAAAGCGCCCTGGCCCGCCAAACCGGCGTGGACCGGTCAACCATTTCGCAGGCCGTCTCCGATGAGGGCGCGCGCCTGCCCAACGGGCATCTGGTGGGAGCCGTGGCGGCGGCGCTGGGGGTGTCGGCGGATTGGCTGCTGGGCCTGTCGGATAGCCCCGAAAGCGCGCGCACGCTACTGGCCAATGCCATGCGCCTGGCGGATGCGCCCCGCGCGCTGGTGGATGAACAGGTCTTTGCCTGGCATCAGGAGGCCGAGGGTTACAAGATCCGCTATGTACCCGCGGCCCTGCCGGACATGCTCAAGACGCGCGGCGTGCTGCAATGGGAATATGCCCCCCATCTGGGCCGCAGCACCGAACAGGCCATCGCCGCATCAGAGGAGCGGCTGGACTGGATGCGCCGCGCGCTGTCGGATTACGAAATCGCCCTGCCCTTGCATGAACTGCACAGCCTGGCCCGTGGCGAGGGCTATTACGCCGATCTGCCCCCCGCCGCGCGGCGCGAACAGCTGGCGCATCTGACGGGCCTGTCCCAGGCGCTCTATCCCCGGCTGCGGCTGTATCTGTTTGACGCGCGGCAGGTCTATTCCGCGCCCATGACCATCTTTGGCCCGCTGCTGGTGGCGCTGTATATCGGGCGCAACTACATGATTTTCCGGGACAGTGAACGCGTCCGCGGCTTTACCGAACATTTCGATGCGCTTGTCCGCGCCGCGGAGTTCGGCGCGCGCGAGACAACGGAATACCTCGCGCGGCTGCCGGGATAGTGCCGGTCAGAACGGCATGGGATGGGCGCGATGCGCCGCGTCCAGCGCCGCCATGACCTCGGGCGACAGCACCAGGTCCGTGCCGTCCAGGATATGCGCCAGCTGCTGCGTTGTGGTCGCGCCAAAGATCGTGGAGCAGACAAAGGGCCGCTGCACCGTCCAGGCCAGCGCCATATGCACCGGGTCCAGGCCAAAGCGCTGCGCGACCTCCAGATATGCCGCCACGGCCTCAAAGGCGCGCGGACCAACCCGCCCGCCCAGATCACCGTTGATCGTCATGCGAGAGGCCTCTGGCTGGGCGCCGCCCTGGTACTTGCCGCTGAGCAGCCCGGCGGCCAGCGGGGAAAACGGCAGCAGGCCGACATCCTCATTCACCATCAGTTCCGCAAGGTCCGTATCGGCGAGGCGGCACATCAGCGAATATTCGTTCTGGATGCTGGCCACGCGGGGGCCGCCAGTGGTCTCGGCCATGGCGAGCCATTGCGCCGTGCCCCAGGCGCTTTCGTTTGACAGGCCAAAGGCCCGGATGGTGCCGCGTGCCACTTCGGCCTTCAGCGCGTGCAGGGTTTCCTCCATATGGGCCAGGGTGTCTGCACGGTTTTGCCCGCTGGGGTCATAGGCCCAGTTCTTGCGGAACATGTAGGATCCGCGGTTGGGCCAGTGGAACTGATAGAGGTCGATGTAATCCGTCTGCAGCCGGCGCAGCGACTGTTCCACAACCTGAGGGATGCTCTGGGCCGTGATCGGCGCGCCATCGCGCGATTTGCTGCCCACGCCGGAATGTTTGGTGGCCAGCACCCAATCCGCCCGGCGGCCCGTGCGGGCAAACCAGTTGCCGATGAACTGTTCCGTCAGGCCGACGGTTTCAGCCCGGATGGGGTTAACCGGATACATCTCGGCCGTGTCCATGAAATTGATGCCGCCGTCATGGGCCATTTCAATCTGCCGATGGGCCTCGGCCTCATCGGTCTGGGTGCCGAAGGTCATGGTGCCCAGGCAATAGGCGCTGACGCTGATGCCGCTGCGCCCCAGTGGATTGTGTTTCATGTCGCATCCCCTTTTGATCTGGGGCGACAGTATCGCCCGCGCCAGCCGACGCAACGCCCCAAGGCGCCCGTGGCCCGAACCGCCCCGAAATTGGCCCATCGCGCGCGTTGCACGCCCGCGCTCAAGCCGCTATCACATCGCCAGAGCCGCGGCCCCGTAGCTCAACTGGATAGAGCAGCTGACTTCTAATCAGCAGGCTGAGGGTTCGAGTCCTTCCGGGGTCGCCAGACTTTCTGACAGCGAACACGCGAAAGCCGCCCCCGGGGACACCGGGCGCGGCTGTCTGGGTTGGGGCGTCAACCGGGCGCGGTCAGTTCAACCGCTCGCCCGTGGCCGGGGCGAAATAGGACACCTTGCCAAGGTCAAAGGCCAGCGGCTGCATCTGGCCGGGGGTGGCCTTGGTTTCGGCATGCAGGCGGGCGGTGACCTGTTTGCCGCCCAGTTGCATCACCACATAGGTGTCCGCGCCGGCCGGCTCGACGATATCGACCATGCACTCCGCCTGCTGGGCGTTGTGGCCCACGCGCTGGTCAGGCTCGGCGATATCCTCGGGGCGGACGCCGATGATGACATCCTCCGGCAGGTTGCGGTTGGCGTGATCGGTCAGCACGATGGGTGCTGCGCCCTTGCGCGTGATCTCGATCCGGGTGCCGTCGCCATTGGCGGTGGCCTTGGCGGGGATCAGGTTCATGGCCGGGTTGCCCATGAAATCCGCCACGAAGAGATTGGCCGGCCGGTTGTAGATTTCCGCCGGGCTGCCCATCTGCTGGATCACGCCGCCCTTCATCACCACGATCTTGGTGGCCAGGGTCATGGCCTCGATCTGGTCATGGGTCACATAGACCATCGAAGCGCCCAGACGCTGGTGCAATTCCTTGATCTCCGTGCGCATCTCAACCCGCAGCTTGGCGTCCAGGTTGGACAGCGGCTCATCGAACAGGAACAGCTTGGGGTCCCGCACCAGGGCCCGGCCCATGGCCACGCGCTGCCGCTGCCCGCCGGACAGCTGGCCCGGACGGCGCGACAGCAGCTGTTCAATCTGCAACTGCTGCGCCACCTGTTTCAGGCGCTTTTCCTGGGTGGCCGCATCCACGCCGCGCACCTTCATCCCGAAGGTGATGTTCTTGGCCACGGTCATGGTGGGATAGAGCGCATAGGACTGGAACACCATGGCGATGTCGCGGTCCTTGGGGCTGACATTGGTCATGTCCTGCCCGCCGATATGCAGGCTGCCGCCGGAAATCGGCTCCAGCCCCGCGATGCAGTTGAGCAAGGTGGATTTGCCGCATCCCGACGGGCCGACCAGCACCAGGAAATCGCCCGGCTCGATCGCCACGTTGATGTCCTTCAGAATCTCGACCGGGCCGTAATTCTTGTAGAGGTTCTTGATATCCAGAATGGGGGCCATGGGATTATCCTTTCACGGAGCCTGCGGTCAGGCCTCGGATGAAGTATTTGCCGGCAACCACGTAAACCAGCAGCGTCGGCAGGGCCGCGATGATCGCGGTGGCCATGTCGACGTTGTATTCCTTCACGCCGGTGGTGGAGTTGACGATGTTGTTCAGCGCAACGGTGATCGGCTGCGTGCCCGCCTGGCTGAAGGACACGCCGAACAGGAAGTCATTCCAGATCTGGGTGAACTGCCAGATCACGGTGACCACGATGATCGGCAGGCTCAGCGGCAGGAAGATGGACCAGAAGATGCGGAAGAACCCCGCGCCATCGACCTTGGCCGCCTTGGTCAGCTCCGCCGGGATGGAGACGTAATAGTTGCGGAAGAACAGCGTGGTGAAGCCCAGGCCGTAGATCACATGCACAAAGACCAGGCCGGGGATGGTGCCCGCAATGCCCATCAGCCCCAGCACCCGCGCCATGGGCAGCAGCACCACCTGGAAGGGGATGAAACAGCCAAACAGCATCGCGGCAAAGAACAGGTTGGCGCCGCGGAATTTCCACTGGGCCACCACATAGCCATTCAGCGCCCCGATCAGCGTGGAGATCGCCACTGCCGGCACCGCGATCAGGACAGAGTTCCAGAAGAACGGGCGCACGCCTTCGCACTGGATGCCGGTGCAGGCGCTGGACCAGGCCGTGACCCAGGCGTCAAAGGTGACCTGCCGCGGCAGGGAGACCAGATCGCCTGTGCGGATCTCCTCCAGGCTTTTCAGCGAGGTGGTGACCATCACGAACAGCGGCATCAGGTAATACAGCGCGAACAGGCCAAGGATCAGATACAGCAGCCAGCGCAGCACGATCTGGCGCAGACGGCCCGGGCTGCGGGTGGGGGACATGGGCGTGTCAGTCATTTTTCGCCCTCAGTTCAGAATAAAGGTAAGGCACCACGATGGTGAACACGACCGCCATCATGATCATGGCGGAACTGGCCGCCTGCCCGATGTCGCCCCGCGAAAAGGCCATGGCATACATATACGTGGCCGGCAGGTCAGAGGCGAAGCCCGGCCCGCCCCCCGTCAGCGCGATGACAAGGTCAAAGGACTTCACCGCCAGGTGGGACAGCACGATGAAGGCGGACAGGAAAATCGGCGCCATCGACGGGATGATGATGGCCGTATAAACGCGCCATGTGGGAATGCCGTCCACCTGTGCGGCGCGGATGATCTCTGTATCGACAGAGCGCAGCCCCGCCAGGAACAGCGCCATCACAAAGCCCGAGCTTTGCCAGATGGCGGCAATGACGATGGTGTAGATCGCCATGTCCGGGTTCACCAGCCAGTCGAAGGTGAAATTTTCAAACCCCCAGCCGCGCACCGTGGCCTCGATGCCCAGGCCCGGGTTCAGGATCCATTTCCACGCCGTGCCGGTGACGATCATCGACAGCGCCATGGGGTAGAGGTAAATCGTGCGGATGGCGCCTTCGGTGCGGATGTTCTGATCCAGCAGGATCGCCAGCACCAGGCCCAGCACCATCGAAATCCCGATGAACAGCGCCCCGAACAGGAACAGGTTGTTCATCGCCACGTCCCATCGCGGTGAGGCGAAGAGGCGTTCATATTGGATGAACCCGTGAATTTCGTATTTCGGCAACAGCCGCGATCGCGTCAGCGATACCCAGGCCGTCCAGCCGATAAAGCCATAGACAAACACCAGAACGGCGATAAAGGACGGTGCCAGCACCAGTTTGGGCAGGTGCGTTTCAAGCCACTTGCTCATGGGTCACTCCTTGCGGGCCGCCCGCACCCATATGGGCGCGGACGGCGGTTGCGTGAGGGGATCAGAGGCTGTTGGCGATGGCCCGTGCCAGCTGCTGAACCGCCTCTTCGGAGGACATGTCAGAGTTGAAATGCGCCGTCACCACATCGGTGATCGCGCCGGACTGCGCGCCGCGCAGCGCCATGCCATGGGCATAGCTGGGCAGCAGAGAGCCGCCTTCGGAGCTGGCCGCCATGTCTTCGGCGGACAGATGCGCGCAGCTGTCGAACTCGTCCAGCGCCACGTCGGTGCGCGCGGGGATGGAGCCCTTGTTGAGGTTGAACACCTTCTGGAAGTTCTGGCCCACGATCAGCTCTGCCAGCAGTTCCTGGCCGGCTTTCGCGTCATCGCCGGACACGTCGAACATGGCAAAGCTGTCCACGTTGTACAGGAAGCCTTCGCCCGGCACGGAGGCGCAGAGGAAATCTTCACCCGGTGTCTTGCCCGCGGCCAGGAATTCGCCCTTGGCCCAGTCACCCATGATCTGGAAGGCGGCTTCGCCGTTCATGACCATGGCGGTGGCCAGGTTCCAGTCACGACCGGGGAAGTTCGGGTCCACGAAACCGCGCATGGTGCGCATCTGGTCGAACACGGCAACCATGGCGTCAGAGGTCAGCGTGGCTTCGTCCAGTTCCACGAAGGCCTTGCGGAAGCCCTCTGCGCCCAGGATGCCCAGCGCCACGGCCTCGAACACGGTGGCGTCCTGCCAGGCCTGGCCGCCATGGGCCAGCGGGATGATGCCAGCCGCCTGCAGCGTCGCGGCCGCGGCGTTGAATTCGTCCCAGGTGGTGGGCATTTCGATGCCATTGGCTTCCAGCACGTCGGCATTGGCCCAGATCCAGTCCACGCGGTGCACGTTGACCGGCGCGGCGCACCAGGTGCCTTCGCACTTCATGTGGCTGGCGATGGATGCGGGCAGAACGTCCGCCCAGCCCTCGGCCTCTGCCACAGCAGAGATGTCGGCCAGAACGCCTTCCTCATACCATTCCTGAATGGCGGGGCCCTTCAGCTGAACGGCGGTCGGGGCGTTGCCCGACAGGACGCGTGCGCGCAGCGCGCTCATCGCGGCATCGCCGCCGCCGCCCGCGACGGGCATGTCTGTCCAGGTGCCGCCCTTGGCCGCGAATTCCTGCTGCAGCACGGCAACGGACTTCGCCTCGCCACCAGAGGTCCACCAGTGCAGCACTTCTGCCTTGGGGTCTGCCACGGCAGCGCCTGCGGACAGCAGCGCGATCACGGAGACGGCGCCGATTACGGATTTCGTCATGTTGTTTCCTCCCGATTGTCCTATCTGACCCGGCAAGGTTGTGGCCGGGTGCGACAAGTGCCCCAGTTGTGGCCCTTGCCGGGGCTGCCGTGCAATCGGTGCATGGCGGGTTTGCACGCAGCGCGGCCAGAAAATCGGCCATTCTGTTACGGGCTGTTACGCGGGCAGGATCTGTGTCACATCACGTTACACAGACCCGCAGGCGGCCGCGGCGGCACAGGCCACCGTGGCAAAAGGGGGAGGCGGAGCAAGGTGGCGATTCCACGGATCCTGGTGGTGGATGACGATGCCGAATTGCGGCAGATGCTGATGGCCTTTCTACGCCAGAACGGCTGCATCGCCCTGCCCGCCACCCGCCATGCCGATGTGCGCCGGCACCTGCAGACCGGGCGGATTGACCTGATCCTTCTGGATGTGATGCTGGGCGACGAAAGCGGGATCGAGATCTGCGCAAGGCTGCGTGCAGAACAATCCGTGCCCATCATCATGATGTCGGCCCTGTCCAGTGACCGTGACCGGATCGAGGGCTATTCCGTGGGCGCGGATGACTACATCGCCAAGCCGTTCAACACGGACCTGCTGCTGGTGCGGATGCGCGCGGTGCTGGCGCGGGCGCAGCGCACGCCGTCCCTGATCCACCGGCGGCGCAACACGGTGTTCCACTTCGCCGGCTGGCGCTATGACGCGAAACGCGATGAGGTGCTGTCCCCCGAAGGCTACCAGGTGGCGCTGTCGCGGCGCGAAACCATGCTGTTGCAGGCGCTGCTGGCCAATCCGCGCATTCCGCTGACCCGCCCCGAAATCGCCGCCGCGCTGGATGTGACCGGCGAGGCCGACACGACCTCTGACGCCGAAGGCCGTGCCATCGACGTGCTGGTGGGCCGCCTGCGCGCCAAGATCGAACGCAACCCCAAGGCGCCGGACATGCTGCGCACCGAACGCGGGGTGGGCTATGTCTTCGCGGTGGATGTCATCGCAGAGGACGGCTGATGCGCGGCCTGCGCAGCCTGCGCATCGCGGGGCCGGGGTTGGTGGTGGCGGCGCTCTGCCTCGGGATGGTCTCGGCGGGGCTGTGGACATGGTCCAACGCGCGGTGGACGGCCTTTCTGGACCGCGCGCAGTTCACCGGCGCCGTGCTCTACAGCGTGTTGCAGACCGGCGGCACGCCACCGCCGGGCACCACTATCACCCCCTTGCCCGCCCCGGACCAGCGGCTGGCCGCGCAGGGCCGGTTCGAGCAGCTGTCCGGCAATCCGCGCCCGGCGATCCTGACCAACCTGTCGCTGCAGGCGGGTCGGGGCAACGCAGGCCAGCCCGTGGCGCTGACGCTGGCGATCGTCTCGGCCGATCTGCGCTATCCGCTGGCGGGCCTGCCCTCTCGCCCCGATCAAAGCCGCGCGGAAAGCCTGGGCGCGCTGACGCGCCTGCTGGCCAGCTATTGCAGCGCGCCGCATCTCATCGCCAAGGCCGGGGACCGGCCCTGGGTGCGCATCAAGGGGCCGGGCGCCTGGGACTGCG
>CBFHYV010000074.1:0-12451 GCA_965660085.1 uncultured Paracoccaceae bacterium | reverse complement strand
CCGCCAGAGCCTGCCGCGCTGGCCGTGGCCATTGCGGCGCAGGCCGCGCAGCGGCTGGCCGTGCCGGGTGCGGATCTGACCAGTGCGGATATTCCCAGGCCCGCGCCGCTGTACCTGCGGCCGGCAGATGCAGCACCTGCGCGGGACGCCCCGCCCCGCATCCTTGACGCCGCGCCATGACGGCCACGGGCCATAACAGCCCCGAAACGCTGGCCCGGCTGCAGGCCAGCGCCTATCGTGACATGGCGCCCTGGTCCGCGGCCATGTTTCGGGACATGCTGTCCTTGCCGGGGGTCGTCCTGCTGACGGAGGGCACCGCGGCCTTCGTGCTGGCGCGTTTCATCGCGGATGAGGGCGAAATCCTGGCCCTGGCCACCGATCCGGCCCGGCAAAGGCGCGGCCTCGCGCATGCGCTGGTTGAACGGCTGCATGACCAGGCCGCAACGGCCGGCGTGGCCCGCATGTTCCTGGAAGTGGCCGCGCCCAACGCCGGCGCGCGCGCCTTCTACGCCCGCATGGGCTATGCCGAGGACGGCCTGCGCAAGGGCTATTACCGCCTGCCGGACGGCACCCGCAGCGATGCTGTGCTGATGTCGCGGGCAGTCTAGCCGCCCGGCGGATGCCACGCGCGGCGCAGGCGGGTGTGGGCCGAAAAACCGGTTGACCCTGACCCGACGCTCTGGCCCTATCTGAGCGGTCCCGCACAGAACGGGGCCCGCGGCCGCCGTGGCCGCCATCCAACATCTGGGAGCTGACCATGACCGCGATGAAGACATTCCTCGGTGCCGCCTCCGCGCTGGCGCTGTCCGCCGCCGCCGCCGCCGCCGACCCGGCCCTGATCTATGACCTGGGCGGCAAGTTCGACAAATCCTTCAACGAGGCCGCCTATAACGGCGCGGAGCGTTTCGTTGCGGAAACCGGCGGCAGCTATCGCGATATCGAGATGCAGTCCGAAGCGCAGCGCGAACAGGCCCTGCGCCGCTTTGCCGAACGCGGGTTCAACCCGATCGTGACCTCGGGCTTTGCCTTCTCCACCCCGATCGCCAATGTGGCGGCCGATTATCCGGACACGAAATTCGTCACCATCGACGGCTTCGTTGATCCGGCGGCGCATCCCAATGTGCTGTCCATCCTGTTTTCCGAACACGAGGGCAGCTATCTGGTGGGCATGATGGCTGCCATGGCCAGCGAAACCGGCACCATCAGCTTCGTCGGCGGCATGGACATCCCGCTGATCCGCAAATTCGCCTGCGGCTATGCCGAAGGCGCCAAGGCCGTGAACCCGGAGATCGAGGTGATCTCCAACATGACCGGCACCACCCCCAGCGCCTGGAATGACCCGGTGAAGGGGTCCGAGCTGACGCTGGCACAGATCAGCCAGGGCGCGGATGTGGTCTTTGCCGCGGCGGGCGGCACCGGCATCGGTGTGCTGCAGACGGCGGCGGACAATGACATCCTGTCCATCGGCGTGGACAGCAACCAGAACTACATGCACCCCGGCGAGGTCCTGACCTCCATGCTCAAGCGCGTGGACGTGGCAGTGTTTGAATCCATGTCCGCCGGCGCGGATCTGGAAACCGGCGTGAAGGTGCTGGGCCTTGCGGAAAACGGCGTGGGTTATGCGCTGGACGAATTCAACGCAGATCTGGTGAACGCAGACATGCAGGCCGCCGTGGATGCCGCGCGCCAGCAGATCATCGCGGGCGAGATCACCGTGCATGACTACACCAGCTCTGACAGCTGCCCGTCCCTGACGTTCTGAACCTGACTGCAATGACGGGGGGCTGCGGCCTGCGCCGCGGCCCCCTTTCCTGTTTCCAAACCCGGAAGACCCGATGACGACCCCCGCGATCGAACTCAAGGGCATCTCCAAGGCCTTTGGCCCCGTGCAGGCCAACAAGGATATCTCTTTGCGCGTGATGCCGGGCACGATCCACGGGATCATCGGCGAAAACGGCGCGGGCAAGTCCACGCTGATGTCGATCCTCTATGGCTTCTACAAGGCCGATGCAGGGCAGATCTTCATCCAGGGGCGGGAAACGCAGATCCCCGACAGCCAGGCCGCCATTGCCGCCGGCATCGGGATGGTGTTCCAACATTTCAAGCTGGTGCCCAATTTCACCGTGCTGGAAAACGTCATCCTCGGCGCGGAGGAGGGCGGGCTGCTGCGCCCCTCCCTGGCCAAGGCCCGCGGCGCGCTGAAGGATCTGGCCCAGGAATATGAGCTGCACGTGGACCCCGACGCGGTGGTGGAACACCTGTCCGTCGGCCATCAGCAGCGGGTGGAGATCCTCAAGGCGCTGTATCGGCAGGCGGATATCCTGATCCTGGATGAACCCACCGGCGTGCTGACCCCAGCAGAGGCGGATCAGCTGTTCCGCATCCTCGACAAGCTGCGCGCAGAGGGCAAGACGATCATCCTGATCACCCACAAGCTGCGCGAGATCATGGAGATCACCGACACCGTCAGCGTGATGCGCCGTGGTGAGATGACCGCAACGGTCAAGACCGCCGAAACCTCGCCCCCCGAACTGGCGGAGCTGATGGTGGGGCGCAAGGTGCTGCTGCGCGTGGACAAGGCCGCCGCCAACCCCGGGGATACGGTGCTGGCGCTGGACGGGCTGCGCGTGGTGGATTCCGCCGGGGTGGAACGGCTGCGCGGCGTGTCGCTTGGGCTGCGCGCGGGCGAGATCCTGGGCGTGGCCGGGGTGGCCGGCAATGGCCAGTCAGAGCTGCTGCAGGCGCTTGGCGGCATGATCGAGGCCGAGGGCCGCCTGACCATGAACGGCCAGGACCTGCCGCTGTCCGGCGCGGGGTGTGACGGGCAAAGCCGCCGCGCGGCGGGCATCGGCCATGTGCCGGAGGACCGCCAGCACGAAGGGCTGATCATGGAATTCGCGGCCTGGGAAAACGTGGCCTTCGGCTATCACCTGGAGGCCGAATTCCAGTCCGGCGCGCTGATGGACCATGCCGCCATGCTGCGCGATACGGAGGCCAAGATGGCTCGGTTTGACGTGCGCCCGCCGGACCCGCGCCTGCGCGCCCGCAATTTTTCCGGCGGCAATCAGCAAAAGATCGTCGTCGCCCGGGAGATCGAGCATCGCCCGCAGGTGTTGCTGGTGGGCCAGCCCACGCGCGGCGTGGATATCGGCGCGATCGAGTTCATCCACCAGCAGATCGTGGCGCTGCGCGACGCGGGCTGCGCGATCCTGCTGGTCAGCGTGGAACTGGATGAGATCCTGTCCCTGTCAGACAGGATCGCGGTGATGTTCGATGGACGCATCATGGGCGAACGTGACCCCGCCACCGCAACAGAGGCAGAGCTGGGCCTGCTAATGGCCGGTGTCACCGGCCAGACGGACGATCCGCAGGCCGCTGTTGAGGCCAACATGGCCGCCAAGGCCGAACGGGAGGCCGCAGAACATGGATAAGATGCCGGGCTGGGCGGATGCGATCCTCGTGCCGCTGATTTCCATCCTGCTGGCGGCGGCGTTGTCGGCGTTGGTGATCCTTGCCATTGGCGAGGACCCGGTCGAGGCGCTGCGGCTGATGATCGATGGCGCGCTGATGCGCTCCTCCGGCTGGGGCTATACGCTGTATTACGCCACCAATTTCATCTTCACAGGGCTGGCGGTCTCCGTCGCGTTTCACGCGCGGCTGTTCAACATCGGCGGCGAAGGCCAGGCCATGGTGGGCGGCCTGGGCGTGGCGCTTGTGTGCCTGTTCATTCCCTGGCCGCATTGGACGCTGGCGATCCTTGGCTCGGTCATCGCGGCGGCGGGGTTTGGCGCGGCCTGGGCGCTGATCCCGGCGTGGCTGCAGGCACGGCGCGGCAGCCATATCGTGATCACCACGATCATGTTCAATTTCATCGCCGCATCGCTGCTGAATTACGTGCTGGTCAACCTGTTGCGCCCGCGCGGCGCCATGGAACCGGCCACCGCCGTGTTCCCAGAGGCGACGCATCTGCCGACCTTCCGCGACATGTTCTCAACCGCGGAAACGGTGATGTTCCGCGGCGCGCCGGCCAATGTGACCTTCTTCCTCGCGCTGGCGGCCTGCGTGGCGGTCTGGCTGCTGATCTGGCGCAGCCGCCTGGGCTATGAGATCCGGGCATTCGGCTTTTCCCAGACGGCGGCGCGCTATGCGGGCATCAACGGCGTGCGGATCACGGTGGTCACCATGGTGATTTCCGGCGCGCTGGCCGGGCTGATGGCTGTCAACACCACCCAGGGCGAGGCAGAGCGGCTGCTACTGAACTCCACCGAGGGGGCGGGCTTCATCGGCATCGCCGTAGCGCTGATGGGGCGCAATCACCCGCTGGGCGTGCTGCTGGCGGCGGTGCTGTTCGGCTTCCTGTATCAAGGCGGGGCCGAACTGGCGCTGTGGACGGACATCCCGCGAGAGCTGATCATTGTGATCCAGGCGCTGGTGATCCTGTTCACCGGCGCGCTGGACAACATGGTGCGCATGCCGCTGGAGCGGCTGTTCCTGGCACTGCGCCGCAAGAGGGCCTGAGCGATGGATTTCCTGACCTTCATCCAGTTGCTGGACAGCACGCTGCGCAGCGCCACGCCGCTGCTGCTGGCCTGCCTTGCGGGGCTGTTTTCCGAACGATCCGGCATTTTCGACATCGGCTTGGAAGGCAAGATGCTGGCCGCGGCCTTCTTCTCCGCCGCCATCGCCTTTGCCACGGGCTCGGCCTGGCTGGGGTTGGGGGCGGGCATCCTCGCCTCGCTGACTCTGTCGCTGCTGCATGGGGTGGCGTCGATCAACTTTCGCGGCAATCAGCTGATTTCCGGCGTGGCCATCAATTTCCTGGCCGCCGGGCTGACCGTTCTGATCGCGCAGGACTGGTTCCGCGAAGGGGGCCGCACGCCCCAGCTGGCCGGCGCCGCCCGGTTCGAGCCTGTGACCCTGCCCTTTGCAGAGGCGCTGGCGGATGTGCCGATCCTTGGCCCGATCTACGCAGAGCTGATCTCGGGCCATGCGATCCTGGTCTATATCGCCTTTGCCGCCGTGCCGCTGACCTGGTGGGCGCTGTATCGCACGCGGTTCGGGCTGCGCCTGCGCGCCGTGGGTGAGGCGCCAGAGGCCGTGGATACCGCCGGGATTTCGGTTGTGGCGCTGCGCTATGGCGCGGTGATGATCTGCGGCGTGCTCTGCGGCATTGCGGGCGCCTATCTGGCCACCGGGTTGCAGGCGAATTTCACCAAGGACATGACCGCAAACCGAGGCTACATCGCGCTGGCGGCGCTGATCTTCGCCAAGTGGCGGCCGTGGTATGCCATGTGGGCCTGTCTGCTGTTCGGGCTGCTGTTTGCCATTGAAACGCGGTTCCAGAACATTGAGCTGCTGGGCCTGACCCTGCCGGTGCAATTCGTTCAGGCGCTGCCCTATGTGCTGACGGTGGTGATCCTGGCGGGTTTCGTGGGCAAGGCCATCCCGCCGCGCGCCGGCGGCGAACCTTATGTGAAAGAGCGCTGAGATGCGCCGCTGCCCGCCCCCGACCGCGACAGTGCGCGCGGGGCGTTGCATGAATCCCGGCAGCGTTCCACAGTAGGCCCATGCAGGTATATCTCCCCATTGCCGAAGTCTCCGTCAGCATTCTGCTGCTGCTGGGGCTTGGCGGGATCGTGGGGGTGTTGTCGGGCATGTTTGGCGTGGGCGGGGGCTTTCTGCTGACGCCGCTGCTGTTCCTGATCGGCATCCCACCCGCCGTGGCGGTGGCAACTGGCGCCACGCAGATCGTGGCATCCTCTGTCTCCGGGTTGCTGGCCCATCTGCGGCGCAAGACGGTGGACATGCGCATGGGGCAGGTGCTGCTGGCCGGCGGGCTGGGGGGCGCCTCTGTCGGGGTCTATGTGTTCAACCTGCTCAAGGGGTTGGGGCAGGTCGATCTGCTGGTCAACCTGTGCTACGTCATCTTTCTGGGGATCATCGGGGCGCTGATGTTCGTGGAAAGCCTGCGCGCGCTGCGCCGCGCGGGCCGGCCGGGGGCGCGGCCCAAACGGGCCAAGCACAACTGGGTCCACCGCCTGCCGCTGAAGATGCGGTTTCGCACCTCGGGGCTGTATATCTCCGTCATTCCGCCGCTGATGGTGGGGTTCAGCGTGGGTGTGCTGGCGGCCATCATGGGGGTGGGCGGCGGCTTCATCATGGTGCCGGCCATGATCTATCTGCTGAACATGCCAACCAAGGTGGTGATCGGCACATCGCTGTTCCAGATCCTGTTCGTCACCGCCTTTACCACCATGCTGCATGCCGTCACCAACCAGACGGTGGACGTGGCGCTGGCCATGTTCATGATCGTGGGGGGTGTGCTGGGGGCGCAGCTGGGCACGGAACTGGGCCTGCGGCTGAAGGCCGAACAGCTGCGCATCCTGCTGGCGGTGCTGGTGCTGATGGTCTGCGGCAAGCTGGCGCTGGATCTGTTCCTGCCGCCTGCGGATCTCTACTCCATCGCGGAGGCTGCGCCATGATGCGGCGGGCGGCGGCCTGGATCTGCGCGGCGTTCTGGGCCTGTCCCGCTGCCGCCCCGGCGGAAGAGGTGGTGCTGGGGCTCAGCCGCGACACCGTGCAGATCACGGCGAATTTCTCCGGCTCTGACATCCTGATCTATGGCGCCGTGCGCAGGGCCAAGCCCGTGGCAGCCGACGCCCCCCCGCTGGAGGTCATCGTGACGGTCGAAGGCCCGTCGCGCCCGGCCACCGTCTATCGCAAAAGCCGCGTCGCCGGGATCTGGGTGAATGCCGAGGCCGTGACCGTGGACGCCGCGCCCACCTTCTATACCGTGGCAAGCTCTGGCCCGATGGCCGAGGTCCTGTCCCAGACCGATGATCTGCGGCACAAGATCTCCGTGCCGCGGGCCATCCGGTCCGTCGGCGCGCCGATGGAGATTGTCGATGCACAGGTGTTTTCCGATGCGCTGATCCGGCTGCGGCGGAACAGCGGGCTGTATTCCCGGATCGAAGGCGCGGTGGAGCTGTCACAGGACACGCTGTTCAGCACGGCGGTAGACCTGCCCGCCAACCTGACCGAGGGCACCTATCTGGTGCGCATCTTCCTGACGCGGGACCGGCAGGTGGTGTCCTTCGGCGAACAGCAGATAGAGGTGCGCAAGGTGGGGCTGGAACGCTGGCTGTTCACGCTCGCCCATGACAACCCGCTGGCCTATGGGCTGATGTCGCTGGCGCTGGCCTGTCTTGCGGGCTGGGGCGCCTCCGCCGGGTTCCAGCTGTTGCGCCGGGGCTGAGCCTGCTGCCGGCAGGGGTCGCCAGGTGCCGCCGCGCCACGCGCGCCGGCTGGCTCAGTCCCCATCGTGGAAATGCGCGTAAATCCGTTCCGCCAGCGCGGCGCTGACACCGTCCACCGCCTTCAGATCCGCAAGGTTGGCGCGGCTGACCGCCTTGGCGGAGCCGAAATGCGCCAACAGCGCCCGTTTGCGCCCCGGGCCGACGCCCGCAATGTCATCCAGCGGATTGGCGCTGACCGCCTTGGCGCGTTTGGCCCGGTGCGTGCCAATGGCAAAGCGGTGCGCCTCATCCCGCAGGCGCTGGATGAAATACAGCACCGGATCATTGCGCTTCAGCGCGAAAGGCCGCGCGCCGGGGCGGTGGAACTCCTCCTTGCCATGATCGCGGTCAATGCCCTTGGCCACGCCGATCATGGGGATATCCTCCACCCCGTGTTCGGACATGATGCCCGCCACGGCAGAGACCTGCCCCGCCCCGCCGTCGATCAACAGCAAATCCGGCCACAGGCCCTTGTCCCGGTCCGGGTCATCCTTCAACAGGCGTTTGAACCGGCGCGACAACACCTCTTTCATCATGCCGAAATCGTCACCCGGGGTCAGATCATCGCCCTTGATGTTGAACTTGCGGTATTGGGATTTCATGAACCCCTCCGGCCCCGCGACGATCATCGCCCCCACCGCATGGGCGCCCTGGATGTGTGAGTTGTCATAGACCTCCACCCGCTGCGGCGGCCCCTCCAGCCCGAAGGCCTCTGCCAGGCCGTCCAGCAGACGCGCCTGTGCCGCGGATTCGGACATGCGGCGGCCAAGGCTTTCACGGGCGTTGCGCGCGGCGCCCTCGACCAGCTCTGCCTTTTCGCCCCGCTGCGGGGTGAGGATCTGCACCTTGCGCCCCAGCTTCTGGGACAGCGCATCCTCCATCAGGTCCGGGTTCTGCACGGGATGAGAGGTCAGGATCATCCGCGGCGGTTCACGCGTGTCATAGAACTGGCCCAAAAAGGCCTCGAGCACCTCTGGCGGCTCCAGATCGGCGCCGACGCGAGGGTAGTAATCATGGTTGCCCCAGTTCTGGTTGGCCCGGATGAAAAAGACCTGAACGCAGGCCTGCCCGCCTTCCATGAACAGCGCGATGACATCGGCCTCAGCCACGCCACGGGGGTTGATGCCCTGCGCCGTCTGAACGCTGGTCAGCGCGCGGATCCGGTCGCGCAGGGCGGCGGCGCGCTCGAACTCCATCGCCTCGCTGGCCTGTTGCATCTGCTCGGCCAGCTCCTCCTGGATGCGGGTGGATTTCCCCGACAGGAAGCGTTGGGCATCGGCCACGGTATCGGCATAGGCCTGCGCGCTGATCCGGCCCACACAGGGCGCGCTGCAGCGTTTGATCTGATGCAGCAGACAGGGCCGCGTGCGGCTTTCAAACACGCTGTCGGTGCAGGTGCGCAGCAGAAAGGCGCGCTGCAGCTGGTTCAGCGTGCGGTTCACCGCGCCCGCGCTGGCAAACGGGCCGTAATAGGCGCCCTTCACCGTCTTGGCGCCGCGATGTTTGCGGATCATGGGAAAGTCATGATCGCCGGACACCAGGATGTTGGGAAAGCTCTTGTCGTCGCGCAGCAGCACGTTGAACTTCGGCTTGAGCTGCTTGATGAGGTTCTGCTCCAGCAGCAGCGCCTCGGTCTCGGTGCGCGTGGTCAGGAACATCATCGACGCGGTTTCAGAGATCATGCGCGCGATGCGCCGGCTGTGCCCGCTGGGCCGTGCATAGTTGGACACGCGCGCGCGCAGATTGCGCGCCTTGCCCACATACAGAACCCGGCTTTCGGCATCCAGCATCCGGTAGACGCCGGGGCTGCTGTCCAGCAGGCGCAGGTATCCGTGGATCACCTCATGCCCCGTGGCGGGCGGTTCTTTGCGGGGGGTGTCGGCGTCGGTCATCGGATGGGTCGGGGCGCTGATTCCTGCCGGGGGCTATGCCCGTCGGGGGCTGGGTTCAAGGGGAAAAGAACCCACTGTTTCTGTGGATAACTCTGTGGGGAACCTTAGGGTAGGTGTGGTTTTCCCTTGTTTCAGAGAGGTCTGACCACATCGCCCATTTTTTAGGCGCAAAAATAAGACGTTGATTTCAAACAATTTATTTTTTGTATCAGCGCAAAGCATTGAAAAATCACAAGGTTTGTAACGCCAATATAACAAAGCCCGCCGCGGTGCAAAACTTGCGCGCCATACCCCTATTCAACCCCCAGCACATCCGGCGTTTGCCAGGCCAGATGCTGCCCGCCATCCACGCACAGGATCTGCCCGGTGATGGCCGGCGCATCCAGGAAATAGCCCAGCGCCGCGGTGATATCGTCAGGGTTCGCGCCCCGGCCCAGCACCGTGGCCGCGCGCTGGCGCGCGAAATGCTCCGCGCTTTGCCGCCCGCCCTGCAGCGTGGGGCCAGGGCCGATGGCATTGACGCGCACATGCGGGGCCAGCGCCTGGGCCGAGGTGCGCGTCAGCGTCCACAGGCCCATCTTGGCGATGGTATAGGTCATGAACTCCGGCGTCAGCTTGTGCACGCGCTGGTCAATCATGTTGACCACCAGCGCCTGGGCCAGCGGCTCTCCGGCGGGGTCGGTCAACGCCTCGGGCGCCTGGGCGGCCAGGGCCTGCGTCAGCACGAAGGGCGCGCGCAGATTGCTTTCCAGATGACGGTCCCAGCTGCTGCGGGTGGCGCTGTGAATGTTGTCATATTCAAAGATCGACGCGTTGTTGACCAGCACCGTGATCGGCCCGCCCAGCGCCTCGGCTGCGGCGGGCAGCAGCGCGCTGACCTGCGCCTCATCCAGCAGATCGGCCTGCAATGTCTCGGCCCGGCGGCCAAGGGCGCGGATCTCGGCCGCGGTCTGCGCGGCCTCTTCCGCTGAACCGGCGTAATGCACGGCCACGTCATGGCCGCGCCGGGCCAGATAAATCGCCATGGCACGGCCCAACCGCCGCGCCGCGCCCGTCACCAAGGCACGTGCCATCAAATCCCCTCCGTCAGGTCAGAACCAGCCAGATGTAGCCCGCGTAAAGCGCGGACAAGGCAATGCCCCAGCCCCGCGTCAGATCCTGCCCGAAAAAGACGAAAGGCGCCAGCAGGACCGAAGCCCCCAGCATCACCCACAGGTCAAACCGCAGGAAGGACAGATCCACCGGCATGGGGGCGATCAGCGCCGCAATGCCGATGATGGCCAGCAGGTTGAACATGTTGGAGCCGATGACATTGCCCAGCGCCACATCCGCCTGCCGCCGCAGGGCCGCCATCACCGTTGTGGCCAGTTCCGGCAACGATGTGCCCAGCGCCACCAGTGTCAGCCCGATGACCGTATCGCTGATGCCGAACATCTGCGCGATGCTGACGGAACTGTCCACCAGCAGGTCCGCCCCCACCGGCAGGCCCACCAGCCCCAGCACCAGATAGAGGATGACCTTCCACAACGCCATGTCGGGGTCGGCGCCTTCCAGGTCCCCTTCGTCCTCCGCCGCCAGCGCGGCCGAGGCCGCATCCGCCCGATGCGCCAGCGCCTGCCGCAGCGCGCTGCCCAGCATCAGCCCCAGCGCCGCCAGCAGGATCAGCCCGGCGATCCAGTCGAACACGCCGCGCCACGCCAGCGCGATGAACAGGCCGCTGGCCCCCAGCATCTGCACATAACTGCGCCGGGTGTCACATTGGCTGGTGTGCATCACCGCAAGCATGGCGGGAATGCCCAGCACCAGCAGCACATTGGCCGTGTTGGAGCCAACCACATTGCCCAGCGCGATGCCCGGCACACCGTCCAGCGCCGCCTTGATCGAGATCAGAAGCTCTGGCGCGGAGGTGCCGAAAGCCACGATCGTCAGGCTGACGATCAGCGCCGGAACCCCCAGCCGCAAGGACAGGTTCACCGCGCCCTTCACCAGCGCATCCCCCGCCAGCAGCAGGATCACCAGGCCCAAAGCCGCTGTCAGCCAGATCATCTCAGCCCTTTCCCTTGCCGCAGGCACATGGCCCCGACCCGATACGATGACGCCCGCATTTCGGGCAGGTGCGGCCCAGCCGTTTGCGCATGGCACCCGGCAGGCGCAGCCTCAGCCGCCCGAACATCGCCAGCACGGCCATGGCGGCCAGGAACAGAAAGACGATCTTGATGATCACGTCACAAGCCAAACCGCGCGTAGGCGGCGCGCTCTTCCAGGCCGGCGATGGCGTCCTGCGCCAGCGTCGCGCCAAAGCGTTGCAACAGGGGCCGGCGGGTTTCATGCATGGCAAAGCGCACTTTCTTGCCGAAACGCTCTTTCATCACGGGCACCAGATGGCCCACGGCATCGGCCAGGCCCACCTCCACCGCGGGCTGGCCCACCCAGATCTCCCCGCTGAACAGGTCAGGGTTCTCGGCCAGCTTGTCCCCGCGCCGGGCGCGCACCTGCGCGATGAAGCTGTCATGCAGCTGCGCCAGCAGGCGGTTCAGCCGGTCCACGTCCTCGGGCTTTTCGGGCAGGAACGGGTCCATCATGGATTTGGACCGCCCGGCGGTGTGCACGCGCCGTTCCACGCCCTGCCGCGCCAGCAGCACATGCGCACCGAAACCGGCCGAAATCACCCCGATGGAGCCGACGACCGAACAGTCATCCACAAAGATCTCATCCGCGGCGGTGGCCAGCCAATATCCGCCGGAGGCCGCCACATCCTCCACAAAGGCAAACACCGGCACCTCGCGCTCTGCGCTCAGCCGGCGGATCCGCGCCGCAATCAGCGAGGACTGCACCGGCGAGCCGCCGGGTGAGTTGATCAGCAGCGCCACGGCGCTTGGCTTGCCACGGCGAAAGGCGCGTTCCAGCACCGGGGCCAGGGCCGCGTCGCTCAGCATGCCGCGGCCACCCGCGGCAATCGCGCCCTGCAGGCGCACCACCGCCACCAGCGGCTGTGACTTCAGAAAGGGAACCCAACGTCTCATGCGCAGGCATGTAGAGGGGCAGGCCCCCGCAAACAAGGCGCGGCCATGCCTGCCGGGCGCAAAACCGCGTTTTGGCGGGGATCAGGGGCCGAATCCGTCAATAAAAGCTCATGGGGTCGATATCCACGGTCAGCCGCAGCTGACCCTTGACGGGAAAGGGCGCCAGCCAGGCCTTCAGCGCCGGCTGCAGGGCAACGCCACGCGGCGCGGTCACCAGCAGGCGCACCCGGTGCCGCCCTCG
>CBFHYV010000073.1:0-12578 GCA_965660085.1 uncultured Paracoccaceae bacterium | reverse complement strand
AGCGTGGAGGTCGAATTCGCGCAAACCGGGCTGTATGCGCTGGATCTGCTGTATTTCGAAAACTTCGGCCAACAGCAGCTCAGCCTGCGGCTGGACGGGCAGGCGGTGGAGGATGACATCCTCTTCCTGGCCCTGCCGGAGCCTGCCGACGCGCTGCTGTAAGCCCGCGCGACGTGTGATCAGGCGCGGCTGCCCGCAGGGGTGGCCGCGTTTTTCTTTGCGTGATGACCAGCTGTGGCGTCAGGCGTCTGGCGGGATCAGGCCCAGGCCGCGCATGTAGATGCCGATGCCGCTTTCCAGCAGATCCTCCGGCGCGAAGGGGCTGCGCGTGCCAGCGGAGTTGCGCAGGAACAGTTCCACCACGCCATGGCTCAGCGCCCAGACATGGGCGCTGAACATCGCGGGCGGGGGGCGGTGGCCTGCCGGGATCTGCCGCGACAGATCCTCCGCCGCGCGATCCAGAATGCCCCGCGCCCGCGCCGAGGCCGCCAGCAGATCGGGCGAGCCTGTCACGCAGATGCCGCTTTCAAACATGGCGATGTAATGGCCGGGATATTTGCGGGCAAAGGCCAGATAGGCCCGGCCCGTGGCCTCGAACGCGGCCAGGGGTGAGGGCTGGCCGCTGTCATAGGCATATTCCATCACATCGGCAAAGATCTCAAACCCCTGGCGGGCCGTTTCGGCGATCAGCGCATCGCGCCCGTCAAAATGCCGGTAGACCGCCGCGGGGGTCACCCCGGCCTGTTTTGCGGCCTCGGACAGGGTAAAGCCCATGGGGCCTTTTTCCGTGATCAGCTGCAACGCCGCGTCGATCAGCGCCTGCCGCAGGTTGCCGTGATGATAGCCGCGTTTTCCCATGGGCCCGGTCTAGCGCAATCCTGCGCTGGTGGCGATACGGTCCACTGCGTCCAGCACCGCCTGCGGATGGGTGTGATGGGGCATGTGGCCGACATCGAGCAGCTCCGTCAGGCGGGCGTTGGGCAGGATGCCTGCCGCCGGGCGGGAATGCACGGCGATGGGCACGATGGTGTCGGCGGTGCCGTGGATGAATTCCACTGGCAGGGTCAGGTCCGGGTAGGCTTCGGACATCTCCACCAGATGCGGGCGCAGGCCATCGATCTGTTTGGCATTGGCGCGGATGGTGGCCGGGCGCAGCGCCAGCCCCGGCCCGACATGGTCCAGATAGCCCTCTGGTGCGTCCTGGGGGGCAAAGATCGCGCCTGTCAGGCCGGAGACCCGCTCTGGCGTCAGGGCCAGCGCCGCAAGGGGCGGCACCACGGCCCCGCCGAGGCGAGAGCCGATGACGGGATATTGCAGGCCCAACCGCCCCGGCCAGGGCATCACCGCGCCCGCAAGGCTGACCACACCGGCAGAGGGATGGTTCAATGCCCATGCCATGGCCACCGCCCCGCCGAAGGAATGGCCCACGACGATGGGCCGGTCCGCCCCCAACTGCGCCGCCGCCGCCGACAGCATCGCGGCCTGGTCCGCCGGGCTTTCGGCGCGGGCGGTCCAGGCGCGGTTGAACTCCGGCGCGGCACGGTCTGTGTAGCCAAGGCCGGGCCGGTCCAGCGCGATCACGCGGTAGCGCGTGGCCAGACGGCCCATGAGATCAAAGGTGAAGTCCCGCAAGTTGCCGCTGGCCCCGTGCAGCAGCACCACATCCGGCCCGCTGCCCTGCACCAGCGCATGCACGCGCTGGCCGTTGACCTGCAGGAATTGGCCTACAGGCGGCCAGCGTTTCTCATAGTCGGCAGTGCGGCGGTCCAGCGCCGCGCCACAACCGGCCAGTGCCAGCACCGACAGCCCTGCAAAGATGATACGCAACACGCCCGCGCCCCCTGTCAGCGGCGCAGGTCCGTGCTGCTCAGCCCGATCTGCGCCATGTCATATGGAGTCGTCAGGTAGATCTCGGAGATCCAGTTGCCATACAGAAGATGCGCATGGCTGCGCCAGCGGTTCTGCGGTGGCTGGCTGGGATCGTCCTGCGGGTAATAGTTGCAGGGCACGCCGATGGCCGTGCCATTGGCCACGTCGCGGTCATATTCCTGTTTCAGCGTGTCACTGTCATATTCAAAATGGTTGAAGACATACAGCGCGCGATGCGCATCATCCTGCACCAGGCACGGCCCGGTGGCATCGGCATCCAGCAGGATCGGCAGGCCCGCCGCCTGCACATCCGCGCGGTGGATTTCCGTCCAGCGGCTGACGGGGATCACCATGTCATCGGAAAACCCGCGCAGATAGGGCGAGGCTGGGGCGCAGTTGCGGTGGCGGAAACAGCCAAAGGCCTTTTGCCCCAGCATATGTTTGGGGATGGCGTGGAAATGGTGGATCATGGCCATGCCGCCCCAGCACACGCCGAAGGTGGAATGCACATGCGTCTGCGTCCAGTCGAAGACCCGGCGCAATTCCTCCCAATAGGTGACCTGATCGTAGTCCAGATGTTCGATCGGGGCGCCGGTGATGATCAGCCCGTCAAATTTTTCGCCGCTGGCGGCCACCTCGGCAAAGGGGCGGTAGAAGGATTCCATATGTGCGGCGGCGGTGTTGCGCGTCTCATGCTCGCTCATTCGGATCAGGCTCAGCTCGATCTGCAGCGGCGTGGCCCCGATCAGCCGCGCGAACTGGTTTTCCGTCTGGATCTTCTTGGGCATCAGGTTCAGCAGGCCGATGCGCAGCGGGCGGATGTCCTGCCGGGCGGCGGTGTCTTCGGCAATGACCATGACGCCTTCGTCCGACAGGACACGATAGGCGGGCAGGGTGGCGGGCAGCTTGATGGGCATGGATGTCTCCGTCAGGCGCGCGCGGCCAGCGCGGCTTCGATCACGGCGTCGAAATCTTCGGGGCTGCGCACGCGGGCCATGTCGCTGGCCTCGACCGTCACGCCCCAGTTGCGCGCCATGGCGGCATAGCGCGGCTGCCGGTGCGCCAGCGCCTGCGCAAAGGTCCAGCGGATGAAGCTGTCCGGGTCCACGCGATCCGCCCGCAGCCCGGTTTCCGCAAGATAGCGCGCCCAGGCGGAGGCCAGGAATTCCGGCTGATAGGCCATGGGCTTGGGCGCCTTGTCAAAGCGGCGGATCAGCTCTTCGGTGTGGTCCTCCGTGCCGCGGACCCAGACCATCAGCGCGCTGTCGGACAGCGCGCGCAGGATCGGGTCCTGCGGGTCGTCCGGGTCCACCCATTCACAGATGGACCCGCCGGTGTCACAGATGAAATGCGGATAGCCATACAGGTCCATCGCGCGCTGGATGAAATAATCCGTATCCAGCAGGGCGCGCATTTCCGCGCTGCGGAACTGGTCCTGCCGGCGCTGGTATTCCGCGATGGGCAGGCCGCCCTTGGCCGGGTCGCCGGGCTTGCCGAGGTAGGTGGACACCGGCGTCAGGTTGTGAAAGCTGATGTTGGAGCCGATGTAGATGGAGTCCGACATCAGCAGATCCCGCAGGAAGGGCACCTGCATCGCCTCCCGCTTGGCGTTGTCTACGATGTATTCACCCATGTAGCGGGTGCCGATGCGGTAATCGATGGAGTAGTGGAACCACCCGCCCGCGTCCCGCAGCATGGAAGATACATGCGTCTTGCCCAGGCCGGACATGGCAAAAAGCACCACCCGCTTGTTCGCGGCGTTGCGCCAATCATATGCTGTGGAATAGATCATGCCGCCCCCGGAATATGTCAGGTGTCCGGTTAGGGCAAAGCCGAGGTGGCGTCAAAGGGGCGGGCGCGCGGACCGGTGCCGCGCGCCCGTCTGCCGTCAGAACTTCAGCGCGATCTTCACGCCGACGCCCATGGCGTTGTTGTCGGTGAACTCGGCGCGCGCGGTGTCGGGCGTGCCGGTTTCGGGCATCGCGTCGCCCAGCCAGGAATAGTTGACCCCGGCGGACAGCGTCAGCGCCTCTGACAGATCATAGGAGCCGCCCAGCGTGACAGAGCTGCGCCCAGTGGAGGGTGCCAGAGGCGATACCAGCTCATCGCCCTCGGCCTCATAGCCGAAGGACAGCGAGCCTGCGAACTTGTCGGTAAATCGGCGCCCGACGCCCAGGTTGTAGGTCGTCGTATCCTCCAGATCGATGAGCCCGCCGCCGGTGACGGTGACGAATTGCGCCGGATCCACGCGGAAGGTGGAATGCTGCACATGCCGGACGGAGCCGAACAGCAGCGTGTTCGCCGCGATGCCGGACTGGAATTCCAGGTTCCAGCTGGCCGGTGTCTTGATCTCTGTCGTCGATGCGCCGTTCAGCAGCGGCAGCGCAGGCGTCGGGCCGGCGCCGTCAGGGTCAACCAGCGGGCCGGATTCCGTTGTGCCCAGATCATGGCTGATTTCGGAATTGTAGCTGAGCGCGACGCGCAGCGCGATATCGGGGATCTCATAGGCCGCGCCAAGGACATAGCCTGTGGCCTGCCCGCGATCCAGCTCCACGGTGTAGCCGGAGACCGGGCCATAGGCCGCGCCGATCAGCTCGATCCGGCCCTCGGCCGTCTGGCTGCGCACGCCGCCAAAGGCGCTGAAGCGGTCTGTCAGCTTGTAGCGCAGCAGGGCGGTCAGCGCCGTGGTGCTGGCGGTGGCGTTCGTGCCGCCCAGCATGGGGTTGCTGGCCTCATAGGCCACATCCGCGCCATAGGGCTTGTCAAAGATCAGCGCCAGGTCCAGCTTGTCCGCCAGCGCCAGTTTCAGCGCGGCGCTGGGCATCGTGTAATCCTCACCGACGTTGGAGATGTCATCGGCGGGCAGCAGGCCGGGCACGGCCAGGCTTGTCCCGGTCAGCGATGGGCTGACCTGGCCGTAGCTGATTTCCAGGCGGTTGCCTTCTTCGAACAGGATCTGAGGCGATTGTGTCGTCCGCTCGATCCCGCCCGCCAATGCGCCGCCGGCCAGCAAGGCCAGGGCGGATGCGCCCAAAAGGATGTTCTTCATCTTCTTTTCTCCTTTACCGCAAGGCATCTCTGCGCTGCGGCCCTCTCCTCTGTCCTCAACGCTAGCCCCGTATGGCGGGTGAGGTCAATCAACCTGTGGTTCAGCTTGGCGCCACGTCACCCGAGGGGCGCTTGGGCCGGGTTTCATGCCACAGGTTGGCGTAATTCGCGCCAAAGATCACCGCCGCGCCCAGAAACACCATCGGGTCCAGCGCCTCGGCATAGACCAGCGCGCCGACAACCGCGATCACGGGCAGGCGGATGAAATCAATGGGCATCACCACGGTGGCGGGCGCATGGCTGAGCGCGGTGGTCAGGCAGAAATGCGCCACCAGCCCGGCCAGCCCGATCACCACGATCCATTTCCAGCTGGCCGGTTGCGGCCAGGCGATGTCACCATCGATCCCGGCGCAGACCAGCCCGAACACCACCTGGGACACGGTCATCCAGAACAGGATGCAGGTGATCGTCTCGGTCCGGGTCAGGCGGCGGGTGAACACTGCCGATCCAGCAAAGCCCACTGCCGCAGCGGCCGCCGCCACCAGCCCCAGGCTGAAGGTTTCCGGGCTGGGCCGCGCCACGATCAGGATGCCGATGAAGCCCGCCAGCGCCGCAAAGACCCGCGCGCGCGTCAGACGTTCCCCCAGCACGAAGGGCGACAGCACCATCACCCACAGCGGAGAGGTGAACTCCAGCGCAAAGACCTGCGCCAGCGGCACCATCGTGATGGCGTAGAACCACAGGTTCTGGCCGCTGAAGTGAAAGACATTGCGCGCGGTGTGCCAGCCCATGTTGTGCACCCGGATCTGCCGGCGCGTGCCCGCGATGCTGGCCACCGCCAGCACCACCGCAACGCCGATCACGCTGCGATACATCATGATCTCGAACGTATCTAGATCCACGCTGACGGCGCGGCCCGCCACCGCCATGCTGGTGAAGGACAGGATGGCGCCGGTCATCCACAGGCAGGCGCGCAGGGTCTCATTCATGGCAGGTCCTTTCGGGGCGTTGGCGTCGGGTTTGGATCCGGGGTGGCGTTATGCCGGGTGTCGAATTCGCGCAAGGCGGCATCCATATCGCCGGTGGCACCGATGGCGATGGCAAGCCGCACAAGGTCACGCGGCGCCTGTTCCAGGCGAAAGCGCATCTTGTGCTGCCGCCCGCGCAGGAAATGCGCGATATTGGCCGTGACCGTGTCCACGTAATCGGCGGCGATGTCTTCGGGCGGCAGGTTGCGCGCGCCCATCAGGATGCCGCCGCCCTGATAGGCGGCCATGATGCCGCCGCTGCGGCGGGCAAAGCTGCGGATGGTGGCGTCACGGTCGCGGGTCAGGTGCACGTAAAAGGCGGTGTCGCCATATTCCTCATCCAGCCGGCCCAGAAACCAGGACAGGCGGTTGTCCACCTCTATGTGGCGGGGCGGATAGGCCAGGCGCGCGGGGCCCGGCAGGCCGCTGCGGGTTTCATGGCCGGCAGTGTAATTGGTGAAATGTGCCGCCGCCCTTGACAAGGTGACGGAGCCGCAGCGCCCGGTGCACAGAACGAAAACGTTTGAAAACATGCCAGATCCCGGCCTCCCCGGCCCAGCCTTAGCGGCTGGCGCGCGGCGGGCCAAGCCTGCCTGCGCCGCTTAGCGGTGAATGCGCGTCGCGATCGCCTCGTGATCCGACAGCGGGGTGCCCTGGTCGGTGATGGCGGGCAGCAGGGCGCTGTCAGTATGGCGCAGGCCGCGGGTGCAGAACCAGTCCAGCTTCATAACGCGGTCAGGGTGGCGGGTGATCAGGCTGGGGCGCGTTGTCATGCCCTCTGGCGTGGCGGCCCAGTCATAGCCGCGCGCGCGGGCGCGGTCGAACAGCGCCTCGGCGCGCCAGTCGAAATCGGGGGGCACATGGTTGCCGGTGTTCAGGTCACCGCCGATGATCACGGGCAGGCCAGGGGCAAAGTCATCCACGGCGTCCATCAGCCTGTCAAACTGCGCTGCGCGGTGGGGGCCTTGGGCGTTGCTTTCCAGGTGAGTTGAGACAGCGCAGATCGGGCCTGTGGCGCTGTCGATCACGGCAATCAGCGCCATGCGCCCGCCCACCCGCGGCTGTCCGGGGTCAGAGGCCGCCTGCGGCAGGAACCAATGGCCGTGGTCATCCAGCCGGATCATCGTGACGCGCTGCATCGGCGCGGCGGACAGGATGGCATTGCCGTGCCAGCCCAGCGTGTTCGCATCATCGCGGCAAAAGGCGCGCTCGGTCTCTCCGCCAAGGTCAAGCTCGTGAAACTCCACCCCATAGGCATAGGCCATGCCCAGTTCGGCCGCCATGGCCTGGGTGGTGTGGCGCTGGCCGGTGCGGGCCATGCCGTGATCCATTTCCGACAGCAGCACAAGATCCGGCGCGCGCGGCGCCAGATGCCGTGCGCTGGCCTCCGGGAACAGGCAGCGTTCCAGGTTCCAGGCCACCACGCTGACCTCGGCGGGCAGGATGTCTGCGCGGGCGGTGCCGCCGCGCTGCACGGCGTTCAGCGCGGGCAGGCCCGCCAACAGTGCGCGATGGGCGTCCTCGGTCCGTGGGGCGGCTTGGATCGCGGCGTGCTGTTCAGCTGTGACCGGCGGTAGAACCGGCAGGTTGGGCAGGCTCACAGGCGCACGCCGCTGTCCGGATCAAACAGGGAGATCGCGCCGGGCTTAGGGGCCAGGATCAGCTCCCCCACGCCAAGGCCCGATTCCTTGTCCAGCACCAGCGAGAGTTCCTGCCCCTGCACCGTGCCATGGGCCAGGCGATAGGCGCCAAGCTCCTCGACGATCTGGATGGTGCTGTGCAGCGCGCCGGTTATGTCGGGGATCATGTCCTCGGGCCGGATGCCGATGGTCACAGGCCCGTCGGGGCGGTCGATGCGCAGCAGCGGCGTGTCGCCCAGCAGGGCCTCGCCATCGCGGATCTCGCCGTGCAGCAGGTTCATGGGCGGCGCGCCCATGAAGCTGGCCACGAAGGTGGAGGCCGGGCTGTGATAGACCTCTTGCGGGGTGCCGATCTGTTCCACGCGGCCCTCGTTCATCACGATGATGCGGTCGGCCATGGTCATGGCCTCCACCTGGTCATGGGTGACATAGACGGAGGTCACGCCAAGCCGGCGCTGCAGGGCCTTGATCTCAATCCGCATCTGGTTGCGCAGCTTGGCGTCCAGGTTGGACAGCGGCTCATCGAACAGGAACAGCGCCGGGTCCCGCACGATGGCACGGCCCATGGCCACGCGCTGGCGCTGGCCGCCGGACAGCTGGCTGGGCTTGCGGTCCAGGTAGGCGCCCAGGTTCAGCAGGCGCGCGGCCTCGTCCACCTTTTTCGCGATCTCCGCCTTGGGGGTGCCGCGGTTCTGCAGCCCATAGGCGATGTTGCGCCGCACGGTCATATGCGGATAGAGCGCGTAGTTCTGGAACACCATGGCAATGTCACGGTCGGCGGGGTCGGTGTCATTCACCACCCGGTCGCCGATCTTCAGCGTGCCTTCGGTGATCTCTTCCAGCCCGGCGATCATGCGCAGCATGGTGGATTTGCCGCAGCCCGACGGGCCGACCAGCACCAGGAATTCGCCATCGCGAATGGTGATATCTGCGGGCTGCACGGCCTGAAACCCGTTGGGATAGGTCTTGCATACGCCCTGAAGTGTAACCTGCGCCATCTGTCTTGGTCCTATTTGTCGGATTCCGTCAGGCCCTTGACGAACCAGCTTTGGAAGAAGATCACCACCGCCACCGGCGGCACGACCGCGATGATCGCCAGCAGGTTGGCCCGGCCGTATTCGGGCACCCGGTTGGCATCCAGTACTTGCGTGATCTGCTTGATCCCCCGGACGAGCGTGTACATGCCCTCCTCCGTGGTGATCATGGTGGGCCACAGATACTGGTTCCAGCCATAGACGAACATGATGATGAACATCGCCGCGATCATGGTGCGCGACAGCGGCATCAGGATGTCGATGAAGAACTTGACCGGCCCGGCGCCGTCAATCCGCGCGGCCTCCACCAGCTCTTCGGGCACAGAGCGGAAGAACTGCCGAAAGAAGAACGTGGCCGTGGCCGAGGCGATCAGCGGAATGATCAGGCCCTGATAGGTGTTCAGCATCCCCAGTTTCTGCACCACCTCATACGAGGGCAGGATGCGCACCTCCAGCGGCAGCAGTAGCGTGGTGAAGATCACCCAGAAGGCCAGCGTGGCAAAGCGCAGCCGGAAATAGACAATGGCATAGGCCGCCATCATGCCCACCAGGATCTTGCCAAGGGCAAAGCCCAGGCCCAGGATCAGCGAATTCATCAGCATCCGCATCCCGGTGTTCACGCCGGAAAAGCCCGAGGCCTCGAACATCGCCTTGCGGAAGTTGTCATCCAGCTGGTCGCCCAGGCGCAGTTGCGGGCCGTTCTTGATGATCTCCACATCGGGCATGGAGGCCGTCTGCAGCATCATCAGCAAGGGCAGGCCCATGAACAGCGCGCCCAGGATCAGCACGCCGTGATCCACGATCACGCTCAGCCGGGGCAGCCTGCGGCGGCGAGGGCTTGGGGTAGGGGTGTCAACCATCGCGCGGCCCTCAGGTGTAGTGGATCCGGCGCTCGACGAGCCGGAATTGAAAGATCGTCAGCGCCAGCACAAGCACCATCAGGATCACCGACTGCGCGGAGGATCCGCCCATGTCATTGCCGCGGAAGCCGTCCACATAGACCTTGTAGACCAGCGTCATGGGGTTGTTGCCCGGCTCGCCCTTCACCAGCGTGTCAATGGTGCCGAAGGTGTCGAACAGCGCATAGGTGATGTTGATGATCAGCAGGAAGAACCCTGTGGGCGCCAGCAGCGGAAAGGTCACCTGCCAGAACCGCCCGGAGGCGGAGCGGTTGTCGATCAGCGCGGCCTCGCGCACGGAGCGGGGGATGGATTGCAACCCCGACAGGAAGAAGATGAAGTTGACCGGGATCTGTTTCCACACCGACATCAGCACCATGGCAAAGGCGGTGTCGTTGAAATTCACGCCCAAAAGCAGATCCCACCCCACCAGGTTGGCCAGCCGCGTCAGCGGGCCCCAGGACTGGTTGAACAGGATCACGCCGATGAAGCCCGCAACCGGCGGCGCCACGGCATAGACCCACATCAGCAGCGTGCGATAGGTGCGCGCCCCGCGCAGCACCTTGTCCGCCTTGACCGCCAGCAGCAGCGCGATGGCCAGGGACAGAAAGGTCACCAGCAGCGTGAACACCACCGTAAACCGCGCGATGCGCATGTATTCGCGGTTGTTCCACAGGTCCGTGTAATTGTCGAAGCCCACGAAGGTGGAGCCAAAGCCGAACGGATCCTGCAGGTAGAAGGAGGACTGCACCGCATGGGCGGCGGGCCAGTAGAAAAAGGCCATGATGATCACAAGCTGCGGCAGCAGCAGCGCAACAGGCAGCCAGACGGTCGAGAATGCGGCGCGTTTCATGAGGTCCTCCGGCAAAAGACCTGCGGCCGCACCAGGGCGGCCGCAGGCTGTGGCGATGTGGGGCGGATCAGCCCTGGGTCTTGGCAAAGCGCGCCAGCAGCTGGTTTGCTTCACGCTCGATGTTGTTGAAGGCGTCTTCCACGGAGGTTTCGCCGGTCAGGATGCGGCCGTATTCACGGTTCATCACGTCGCGGATCTGGACGTAGAAGCCCATGCGGTAGCCCTTGGAATAGTCGCCGGCGGGCAGGGACAGCTGCTGGATGCCAACTTCGGCAGCGGGCATGCGGTCATAGTGGCCGTCCTGCTTGGCCAGCTCATAGGCGGCTTCGGTGATCGGAACGTAGCCGGTTTCCTTGTGCCACGTGTACTGAACCTCGGGGGAGGTCAGGAAGTCGAAGAAGGCGGCCGTTGCGGCGTTTTCTTCGGCGGACTTGCCGGCCATGGCGAACAAGGAGGCGCCGCCGATGAAGGTCTGGGTCGGCTCGGTGGTCACGGCTTCCCAGTAGGGCAGGAAGGTGGCGGAGAAGTCAAAGCCCAGATCCTTCTGGGCCAGGCCGCCGAAGGAGCCGGAGGAGCCCAGCCAGATGGCGACGTCGCCCTGCTCGAACGGGGTCTGGTTGTCGCCCCAGCCGGTGCCGAACCATTCGAAATAGCCCTGCTCCTGCCATTCGGTCAGGGCGGTGAAATGGGCCTTGATGGCGTCGTTGTTCACCAGGATCTGCGTGTCCACGCCGTCATAGCCGTTGTTGTTGGTGGCAAACGGCAGGTTGTGGCGGGAATGGAAGTTCTCGGTGAAGATCCAGGGCAGGTGGGACTGCGCCAGGGCGGTGTAGCCGGCGTCCTTCAGAGCGGGGGCGGTGACTTCGGCGAACTCTTCCCAGGTCTTGGGCGGGGTGACGCCAGCGGCTTCCAGCGCGTCCACGTTGTAATACATGATGGGGGAGGAGGAGTTGAACGGCATGCCGATCATCTTGCCGTCGCTGTCGGCGTAGAAGTAACGCACGCCGGAGATATAGTCGGTGATGTCGAAATCGACGCCGTTCTGCTCCAGCAGGTCCTGCACGGGGATCGTCGCGCCCTTGGCGCCGATCACGGTGGCGGCGCCGGCGTCGAAGACCTGCAGGATGTTGGGCTGTTCACCCGCGCGGAAGGCCGCGATGCCGGCGGTCAGCGTTTCTTCATAGGTGCCCTTGAACACCGGGGTGATGGTGTAGTCGTCCTGGGCTGCGTTGAAGTCAGCCGCGATCTGGTTGACGGCCTCGCCCAGGGCGCCGCCCATGGCATGCCACCAGGTGATCTGGGTTTCGGCGAACGCCGTGTTGGCGGCCATGGTGACGGCAGCAGCCGCGACATAGGTGATACGGGTCATGTTGATCTCCGGTCGTGTTCCGATGCCCGCTGCGCGGGCGGTGAAGGTGGACGCAGGTCCGTGTATTCTCGTGGCGCGTCAGCACGCCATGCCCCCCGGTTCCGGGCCCGCCGCGCCGCCTGTTCCGGCGGGTGACGAATCCTCTTGCCCAGGGTGTGCACACGTGTTCACCTAGGCGCATCATGTAACGCTGCTGTGAAAAACTGGCGGTGTCGCAAAAGCTTCGTCTTTGGCTGGGGATGGCGGTGTCTGACAGCAGACAGGATCAGAAACGCCGCGTGACGGCGCAGGATGTGGCCGCGCTGGCGGGTGTGTCGCGGTCCGCCGTGTCGCGCGCCTTTACCGAAGGCAGCCATATTGACCCGGCCAAGCGCCGCACGATCCTGGATGCGGCGGCGCGCCTGGGCTACCGCCCCAATGCCCTGGCCGCGGGCCTCCAGGGGGGGCGGTCCGGGCTGGTGGCGATCTTCGCAGGCGAGATGCGCAATGAGTTCGACAAGGACGCCACCGCCGCGCTCGTGTCCGGGCTGAACGCCGCCGGGCAGTGGCCCATCGTGGTGGCGGGCAGCGGGCAGGTGGCCCGCGATGCCGTCAGCAACGTGCTGCGCCTGCCGCTGGATGCGATGATCCTGCGCAGCGGGTCCATGGATGCCGAACTGGTGGAGGCCTGCGCCAAGCTGCGCATCCCCGTGATCTCCGCCGGGCGTCTGCTGGAGGCGCCGCGCGTCGATACGGTCTGCGTGCGCAACTTGGCGGGCATGGTGGCCGCGACCGAACTGCTGCTTGGGCAGCGGCGGCGGCGCCTGGCCTATCTGGGCGGGCCGGAAGACTTCTATTC
>CBFHYV010000072.1:0-12703 GCA_965660085.1 uncultured Paracoccaceae bacterium | reverse complement strand
TCCGATCTCAGCACCTGCGCGCCCTCCAGCACGGGGCCAAGCCGCCCGCCCTCCAGCATGGAAAACAGGCTTTCGCGCACGCGGTCGGTGGTGGGGCGCAGATGCGCGGCCGCATCGCCCTGGCCCAGCGCCGTCAGCTTGCGCCCGCCGAACCGGCCCGCGACGATCCTCACGCCTTCAACAGCGCCTTGAGGTCCGCGCCAGGATCGGCCACGGCCTGCGGGTCCGGGCTGCGCCCGGCCTCGATCAGACGTTTGCCAACCATGTAGGCGCGGGGATCGTTCATCGCATCCAGCGCGATCAACTGCCCCGCCCGGTAATACCAGAAGGACACCGCCGCGCCCGAAGGCCCGCGCGTCACCACCGTATCATAGCCGGTGGACAGGCCCGCGATCTGCAGCTTCACGTCATATTGGTCAGACCAGAACCAGGGCGCGGGCAGGTAGTCCCGGCCCTTGCCCAGGATATTGTCCGCCACGCATTCGGCCATGTCGATCGCGTTGCCAACGCTTTCCAGGCGCATCAGCCCGCCCGCCCCGGGGAAGGCCGCGCAATCCCCCGCCGCCCAGACACCGGGGGCAGAGGCGCGGCATTGCGCATCGACGGTGATTCCGTTGTCCACGGCCAGCCCGGCGGCCTCGGCCAGGGCAGTGGCGGGGCTGATGCCCACGCCCACGATGACGAAATCCACCTCCAGCCGCGTGCCGTCGGACAATTCCGCCCCGCTGACGCGGCCCTCGCCCGTCAGGCGGGCCAGGCCGGTGCCTTCGCGGATGTCCACGCCATGGGCGCGATGCAGGTCGCGGAAATAGGCGGAGGTCTGCTCTGCCGCGACGCGTTGCAGGATGCGGTCGGCCATCTCAACCAGGGTGACGTGCAGCCCGCGCTTGGCGGCCACGGCTGCGGCCTCCAGCCCGATATAGCCACCGCCCACGATCAGCACCCGCGCGCCTTCGCGGAACTCCGGCGCCATGGCGTCCACATCCTCCAGCCCGCGCACGGTATAGACGCCTTGCAAGGTCCCGCCGATCGCCGGGGGCAAGCGCCGCGGCACCGCGCCGGTGGCCAGCACCAGATGTTCAAACGGCAGGCTGTGGCCGCCCGCCACAACACAGCGGTCCGCAAGGTCGATGGCATCCACGCGCGTGTCCCGGCGCAGGGTGATGCCGTTGTCGGCATAGAATTTCTCGGGGCGCAGATACAGGCGTTCGCGCGGCATCTCGCCCAGCAGATAGGCCTTGGACAGCGGCGGGCGCTGATAGGGCGGCGCGTCTTCCTCACCGAGCAGGGTGATCGGCCCGGTATATCCCTGGGCGCGCAACCGCGCGACGATGCTGGACCCGGCCTGCCCGGCCCCGATGACAACCACACCTGTCATGACGCTCTCTTCTCGTTGGATTTCATGGTCGCGCCACCCTATGTCACGCAATGTCGGAAACGCAATTGTCCAGGAGACACGAGATGACGATCAAGACGGGGGACACCCTGCCCGAGGCCACGCTGCTGATGCTGGGCGCCGAAGGGCCGGAAAAGGTATCGCTGCAAGACAAGACGGCGGGCCGCAAGGTGGTGATTTTTGCCGTGCCGGGGGCCTTCACGCCCACCTGCCATTCGGCGCATGTGCCAAGCTTCATCAAGAACCGCGATGCGCTGACCGAAAAGGGCATCGAGGAGATCATCTGCGTTGCCGCCAACGATCCTTTCGTGATGAAGGCCTGGGGCGTAGCCACCGGCGCGACGGACGCCGGCATCACCATGCTGTCCGATGGCGACAGCAGCTTTACCCGCGCAATCGGCATGGATTTCGACGCCGCCGCCGTGGGCCTGATGGCCCGGTCGCGCCGCTATGCCATGGTGGTGGACAATGGCACCGTTACCCTGCTGCATGAGGAAGAGGGCCCCGGCACCTGTGAACGCAGCGGCGGCGAGGCGATCCTCGCGGCGCTCTGATCCTGCGCCCGGCCCTGACCGTTTGTCAGGGCCATCGGGCGGGCCGTCCTGGCCCGCCCTTCGCCTGTCTTGCGGCGGTCTGTGCCTCAGGTGTCCAGCGGGTCCAGGCGGCGGATCATGAAGGTGGTGGGGTCCAGCCGGCCCGTGCCCTCCGGCGCGAGGGCGTAATCCGGGATCTCCGCCACCGCGCGGAAGCCGCAGGCCGCATACAAGCGCTGCGCCGCATCCCCGCTGCGCGTGTCCAGCAGCAGCATCTGGCGGCTCTCTGCCCGCGCCCGGGCAATCAGTGCCTGCATCAGTGCATGGCCAATACCGCGGCGGCGCCATTGCGGATGCACCAGCATCTTGGCCACCTCCGCCTTGTGGGTCTGGTTGGGCATGCAGGCCAGCACAAGCTGCACGGTGCCCACGCAGCGCCCGCCATCCTCCGCCACCCACAGCACGCGATCCCCGGCGCGCACCGGGTCAAAGACCGCCTCTTGCCAGAACGCCCGCGCCTGCGCGATGCCGAAGGGCATCACGAACCCCACGCTGGCGCCATCGGCCACGCAGGCGGCCAGGATCTCGGCCAGATCCTCCAGCACGTCGGGCAGGTCCGCCGGGGTCAGGGCACGCAGCCTCATACCAGCACCAACATGAACCGCGCGCCCACCCGCGCGCCAGTGTCAAACTGCACGGCGCCCTCGGGGCGGTAGCGCAGCACATCGCCCTGTTCCAGGTCATGCGCCTGTCCGGGAACGGTCACGCGCAGCTCACCCACGCGCAGCACCAGATGATGTTCGCGGCCCTCGCGCTCTGGCATGGCCTCGGTCACGGTGGTGGCGGCGGGCAGGCTGTAATCCAGCACCTGCGCCGCCAGCCCCTGCGCCGGGGCGGAGACCAGCCGCCGCAACATGCCGCTGTCCGGCTCGCTCCACAATTCCTGCTCGGCCCGGCGGATCACGGGGGTAAAATCGGCCTCCGCCAGGGCCATCAGGCGCGACACCGGCAGGCCATAGACAGCGCAGAGCCGCGCCAGCACATCCGCTGTCGGGCTGGTTTCGGCATTTTCCATGCGCGACAGCGCCGCCCGGCTGATGCCGCTGGCGCGCGCCACGGCGTCCAGCGTCATGCCGGCCTCCTGCCGGACCAGGCGCAGCCGCGCCGCGAGTTTGATGTGAAATGCGCCCATGGGGTCCGCCCGCTGCCGGAGATCCGGCCCCAAGGCGGCCCCGCGCGGCGCGCGCTGTCAAGCCCCCTTGGCCGCCAGCACATCCAGTTTCCGCGCCAGCTTGATGTCCAGCGGGCTGAGACCGTCACAATCATGCGTGGTCAGCGTCACGGTCACGCGATTGTAGACATTGAACCATTCAGGGTGGTGGTTGAGCTTTTCCGCCCAGATGGCCGCCTGGGTCATCCAGCCGAAGGCCGCGGTGAAATCGGCAAAGCGGTAATCCCGGGTGATCGCGTCACGATCGGCATCCAGGGTCCAGCCCTGCGCCAGTAGCGCGGCCAGATCGGTGTCGCGGGCCTCTTGCGTCAGTGGCTCTGTCATCACTCCGTCTCCTCGACATGGGCCTTGCGGAAGGGGCCGTAGGCGGTCAGCACCTCGATCTCTTCACACATGGCGTTGCGTTCTTCGTCCAGATAGCGCGCCACGGCCTCGCGAAAGCCGGGGTCCGCCACCCAGTGCAGGCTGTGGATCTCTCGGGGGAGATAGCCGCGCGCCAGCTTGTGTTCCCCTTGCGCGCCGGCCTCGACCCGGGTCAGCCCCATGCGCAGCGCAAGGTCGATCGCCTGATAATAGCAGGCTTCGAAATGCAGGCAGGGGTGATCTTCGACACAGCCCCAATAGCGCCCGAACAGAGTGCGCCGCCCGATGAAGTTCAGCGCGCCCGCAACCGGGCGGCCCTCACGCTCGGCCAGGACCAGCGCGATGTCCTGGCGCAGATGCGCCTGGGCAAGGGTGAAGAACCGGCGCGTCAGATAGGGCTGGCCCCATTTCCGCGCGCCGGTGTCCTGGTAGAATTCCCAGAAGGCATCCCAGTGTTCGGGGCGGATGTCATCGCCGGTGTAGATCTTGATCTCGCCGCCGAAGGCCTGCGCGGTGCGGCGTTCCTTGCGGATGGTCTTGCGCTTGCGCGCGTTGAGCGAGGCGAGGAACCCGTCGAAATCGCCAAAGCCCGCATCCTCCCAATGGTATTGCTGGGTGATCCGGCGCATCAGGCCCATCTGCTCTCCGGCGATGGCCTCTGCCTCGGTGCAGAAGGTGGCGTGAAGGGAGGACAGGTTGTGCTCTGCCGCGGTCTGCACCGCACCCTGCACCAGCGCCGCCATGCCGCTGGCCTCATGCCCCGGCCGCACCAGAAAGCGCCGCCCCGTCGCCGGCGTGAAGGGCACGGCGATCTGCAGCTTGGGGTAATACCGCCCGCCCGCGCGTTCAAAGGCGTGCGCCCAGCTGTGGTCAAAGATGTATTCGCCCTGGCTGTGCCCCTTGGCATAGAGGGGCGCGACGGCGATGACCTGGTCACCCTGTTCGGCGCAGAGGTAATGCGGCTCCCACCCGGTGCCGGTGCCGACAGAGCCGCTCTCCTCCAGCGCGCTAAGGAAGCGATAGGTGGTGAAAGGGTCCTCTGGCCGGCCGCCATCCGCTGCCTCCGGGCAGGCGCAGGCATCCCAGTCATCCGGCCCGATGGCCGCGATGCGGGAATGCATGGTCACGGTGACTGTGGTGTCTTCGGTCATCGCCACCCCCTTTCTGCGATCAAGGAGGTGGCGCAAATCACGCCACGATCAAGCGGCAAAGCCTTCAAAGGTGATATTGTCCGCCACTTGCAGGGCCTGCTGCGCCTCTTGCGGGCTGCGGATGGTCCAGCACAGCACCGACAACCCCGCCTGTTTCAGCGCCGCCACCCGCGGTGCGGCCAGAACGCGCCATTGGTGGCTGATGAAACTGGCGCCAATCCGCGCGGCATCGGGGATCTCCGCCAGTTCCGCCAGGCGGGCGGCGGGCACGGTGGGCCAATCGGCGGGCGCAAAGGCACAGGTGGTGAGCCCGCAGGGCAGATCGGGGCACAAGGCGGCCATCCGCGCCACGGAATGCGGGTTGAAGGACATCAGAGCCACATCGCCCTGATAGCCGCGCAGGGCATCGGCCGTGGCCTCCTCCAGCGCGCCGATGCCGGGGCCAAGCGCGCCATCCTGATCCTTCAGCTCAATCAGCAGCGGCGCGGCGCCGCGCAGATCCGCCAGCACCTCCGCCAGCGTCGGGATGCCTTCATCCCCGTGCAGCAGGGTCAGCGCGCCCAGTTCGGCGGCGCTGTGCTGGGCCACTGCCCCGCCCTGCCCCGTCAGGCGGCGCAGGTCATAGTCATGGAACACCATCGCCGCGCCATCGCGCGACAGTTGCAGATCGATCTCGATCCCGTAGCCCGCCGCACTGGCGGCGCGTAGGGCGGCGCGGCTGTTTTCCGGCCGCCCCTGCGTGACGTCATGCAAGGCACGATGGGCGATGGGCCGATCCAGAAAGGCCCGCGGAAGCGCGACGGTCATTCGATTTCGAAGATGCCTTCGATCTCCACCGCCACGCCCAGCGGCAGGGAGGCCGCAGACACGGCAGACCGCGCGTGGCGCCCGGCGTCACCCAGCGCGGCCACCATGAAATCCGACGCACCGTTCACCACCTTGGGCTGTTCAGTGAAATCGACAGTGGAGTTCACGAAGCCCACCAGCTTGACCACCCGTTTCAGCCGCGTCAGATCCCCGTCACAGGCCGCGCGCACCTGCGCCAGCAGGCTCAGCGCACAGCGGCGGGCAGCGGCGGCGCCGTCTTCGGTTGTCATGTCCGCGCCCAGCTTGCCGCAGATCAGCCCCGCATCATTGGCGGAAATCTGGCCCGACACATGCAGCAGGTTGCCCACACGCACGAAGGGCACATAGTTCGCCGCCGGCGCGGGGGCGTCGGGCAGGGTTTCGCCAAGCTCGGCAATGCGGGTCTCGATGGGGTTGGTCATGGTCTCTCCTGTCGCGCGGGGCGAAAGCCCGTGCCTTGTGTCCGGGGATGGGGGGCGCACGGCTGGGCGCGGGGCCCGGCCGGGCGGAACTCAGGTCTCTCTCAGCGCCTTCGAGAAGTAGTCGGTGAAGGGCCGGATCAGATATTCCAGCGGGGTGCGGTCTTCCGTCTGGATGAAGGTTTCCACCGGCATGCCGGGGATCAGGGTCGCGCCTTCGGGAAGACGCTCGACCTCGCCATCGTTCAGCACGATTTCGGCGCGGTAATAGCTGATGCTGGTCGCCTCGTCGCGGAAGGCATCGGCGGAGACCTGCGTGACCGTGCCGAACAGTTCCGGCGTCGTGCGCGAATCCAGCGCCGAGAAGCGCAGGACCACCTCCTGATCGATATAGATCTTGTCGATATGGATCGGCTCGATCTGGGCATTGATGACCAGCGGCCGGTCCTGCGGCACGATATACAGCACCGGTTCCGCCGGACGGATCACGGAGCGTTCGGCAAAGACCTGCAACCCGTAGATCACCCCGGACACGGACGAGGTGATGTCCAACCGGCTGAGCCGTTCCGTCAGGGCGCGGCGCTGTTCGGCCAGTTCGCGTTCGCGGTATTGCAGGTCCCGCAGGGTGGTGATGGCCTGTTCACGCTGGCGGGTGCGCAGCTTCAGGATCTCGATATCCAGTTCGGTGATGCGGCCTTCGGCCTGGGCCTTTTGCGAGGTCAGCTCCCCCATGGTGCCCAGCAGCCGCGCCTCCTCTCGCTGCAGCGAAAGCACCCGGCTGGCCTGGGCCAGGCCACGGTCCAGCAAGGTCTGCTGGTCTGTCAGCTCAGAGGAGATCAGCTCCATCTGCCGGCTCAGCGCCTCTTGCTGGGCCTCGATCCCGATGATCTGGTCCGCGATCTGGTCCGCGCGCTTGGCCAGCTGATCGACCTCGCGTTCCACGGAGTCGCGCCGCGCCTCGAACAGGCGCAACTGCCCGTCCACCAGTTCGGCCACTTCCGGGTCTTTCTGCGCCTCTTCCAGAAGCATCTGGTCAAAGACGATCTCTGGCGCCTCATCCCGTTCCGCGGTCAGGCGGGCGCGGCGGGCGACGAGTTCAAAATACTGCCCCTCGACAATCGCAAGCTCGGACCGCAGCAGGGTCGGGTCCAGCCGGATCAGCACCTGGCCGCGTTCCACCATGTCGCCCTCATCCACCAGGATGGCCTCCACCACGCCGCCATCGGGGTGCTGGACCACCTGCCGGTTCTGGTCGACCTCGATCTGCCCGCCGGCGATGATGGCGCCGGCGATGTTGGTGGTGGCGGCCCAATAGCTGAAGCCGCCCAGCAACACGATCATCACCACAAGCCCCAGCACCATGGGCCCGCGCATGGGATAGCGGGCTGCATTGGATTGATCGGTCATCGCACACCTCCGGGGCCGGCGGATTGCACCTGCTGGTGGTTCTGCACCATGGCGCGCAGTACCTCTTCCTTGGGGCCGAAGGCGGCGCGGGCGCCGTTTTCCAGCATCAACAACATGTCACATTCCTTGATGGCGGCGGGGCGGTGGGCCATGATCAGCACGCTCTTGCCCTCTTCCTTCATGGTGCGGACGGCGCGGTTGACGGCCTCGCTGCCCTCATTGTCGAGGTTGGAGTTCGGCTCATCCAGCACAAGGATCACGGGATCGCCATACATGGCGCGGGCCAGGCCCACGCGCTGCATCTGCCCGCCGGACAGGCGCCCGCCCGCCGCGGTGACGCGGGTGTCATAGCCATCGGGGAGCTTCAGGATCATGTCATGGGCATCGGCCTTCTTGGCGGCGGCGACGATGCGTTCAGGATCCGGGTTTTCCGACAGGCGGGCGATGTTTTCGGCAATGGTGCCGTCAAACAGCGTGACGCGCTGCGGCAGATAGCCGATGTGCAGCCCCAGGTCCGGCCCGTATTGATCCAGCGTGGCGCCATCCAGGCGCAGCTTGCCGCCCGCAGGCCGCCAGACGCCCGTCAGCGCCCGGGCCAGCGTGGATTTGCCCGCGCCAGACGGGCCGATGACGCCCAGCGCCTTGCCCGGCTCCAGCGTGAAGCTGACGATGCGCAGCGCGGCCTGCTGTTCGCCCGGCGGCACAACGGTCAGCTGCTGCACCTCCAGCTTGCCGCGCGGGCGCGGCAGGGGGGTGCGCAGGGCCTCGGGCGGCATTTCGCCCAACAGCTGTTCCAGGTTGTTCCAGCCCCGGCGCGCGGCCTGCACCATGGGCCACTGGCCCACGGCCAGTTCAATGGGCGCAAGGGCGCGGCCCATCAGGATGGACCCGGCAATCATCGCGCCCGGCGACAGTTCCTGCTGCAACACCAGATAGGCACCCAGGCCCAGCATGGCCGACTGCAGGAACAGGCGGAACGTCTTGGTCATGGAGGTGAAGGTGCCCAGCAGATCGGCGGACTTGATCTGATGCGCCAGCGCGTTGGACCGCGCCTTGTTCCAGCGGGTGAAGGCCTGCTGGCGCATCCCCATGGCCTGCACCATCTCGGCCTCGCCGCGGATCTGTTCGGAAATCTGGTTGGACTGGCTGGCGATCACGTTGCTGCGCAGGGTGGGTGACCGCGTGACCATCTGGTTGATGATCGTGATCAGGATCAGCACCGCACCGCCCGACAGCGCCAGATAGCCCAGCCAGGGGTGGAACAGCATGATCCCTGCCAGGAAAAACGGCGTCCAGGGGATATCGAAGATCGCCATCAACACCGGCGAGGACATCAGCCGCTGCACGGATTCCAGATCCCGCAGGCCGCTTTGGGACAGCTCATCGGGCTTGGTGGCCGCACGGCGCACCACGGCATCAAACACCCGCACGTCCAGCTTTGACTGAAACCGCGCCGCCACGCGGCCCATCACCCGGCCGCGCACGTAATCCAGCAGGCCCATCATGCCATAGAGGAAGGCCACGATCAGCGTCAGCGCCAGCAGCGTCGCCTCTGACCGGGAGCCAAGCACCCGGTCATAGACCTGCAGCATATAGATCGGGCCGGTCAGCATCAGCACATTGACGACGAAGCTGAAGATCGCCACGAACCAGTAGTAGGGGCGGCTCTCCTTGCGGGCGGAGGCCAATTCATGCCGGCCAATGCTGCTGGGTGTCATCGCCATGGGACGCTCCGCTTCGTAAACTGCTGTTTCATCAGGCAGCCTTGCATTCAAATCCTTGGATGCAGTTGACCTGCACCGCATACTTGCCCATCTGCCACATAGACGCGGTTTCGGGAATAGGCAGGTTGCGCGCAGGCCCGGCAACGTTAGATCAGGCTTATAAATTCCCGAGCTGCAAAACCATCCTTTTGGGGGCGCCGTCATGCCAAAAATTCATAATCTGCTGCTGATCCTGGCCTGTGTGGGCGGTTTGGCCGCATGCAGCACCCCCGGCCCAGGCGAGATGGTCGGCGAGGTCCATGACCCCTATGAGGCCAGCAACCGCGCCAACCACACCCTGAACAAGGGGCTGGACCAGACGATCGTGCGGCCGGTGTCCGTGGCTGTCAGCAATGCGGTGCCGGATGAATTTGAAACCGTTCTGGGCAATGCGGTGGACAACCTGGGCCGTCCGGCCTCCGCGGTGAACCACCTGCTGCAGGGCGATCTGCTCGGTGTCGGGCGGGATGTGACGCGCTTTGCGCTGAACTCCACGCTGGGCATCCTGGGCCTGTTCGACGTGGCCGCGGATTTCGGCATCCCCGAGGATGACACAGACTTCGGCGAAACACTCTATGTCTGGGGCGTGGGCGAAGGCGCCTATGTGGAGCTTCCGGTCCTTGGCCCCTCGACGGAGCGCGCCATGGCCGGGCGCATTGTGGATGCCGTGCTGGACCCCGTTGGCGCAGTGGCCAACTCCGGCCAGGCCGAATGGCGCACCGGCATGCGCGTGGCCGACAGGCTGAGCGCGCGGGGCCGTTTTGCCGACGCGCTGGACAGCGTGCTGTATGACAGCGCGGACAGCTATGCGCAGTCACGTTTGCTTTATTTGCAGAACCGACGCTTTGAATTGGGCGACACCGCGGCCAACTCTGTGGATGACCCGTTCATGTTGGACACGGAAGGATTTTAAGATGCGTTTTTTCACCCGCCGCGGCCTGATCCGCATGGGCGCCGCCGGAACCGCGGCGCTGGCCCTGCCCGCGCTGCCCGCCCTGGCCCTGAACGAAGCCCAGGCCCGCAGCCTGATTGATGATCTTGTGGCCGAGATCAACCGCGTGATCGATTCCGGCAATTCCGAATCAGGCATGTATTCGGAGTTCGAGACGATCTTCCGCAAGTTCTCCGACACGTCCTACATCGCGGCCTATGCGATGGGCGTGGATGGCCGCCGCGCCAGCAGCGCGCAGAAATCCGCGTTCTCTGAGGCGTTCATCGATTACATCGCCCGCAAATACGGCGGCCGGTTCCGTGAATTCATCGGTGGCCGCCTGGAGGTGCAGGACGTCAAGCAGGTGCGCAATTTCTATGAGGTGCGCACCACCGCCTATCTGCGCGGCGAGTCGCCCTTTGACGTGACCTTCCACGTGTCGGACCGCACGGGCCGTGACCTGTTCTTCAACCTCTATATCGAGGGGATCAACATGCTGCTGTCCGAGCGCACCGAGGTCGGCGCGCTGCTGGATCGCAACGGCGGCAATATCGATGCCATGATCCGCGATCTGCGCACCACGCTATAGGCCACGGCACAAGGGCCGCGCGGTCAATCCGCCGTGCGGCCCAGAAGCCCATCCAGCAACTTGTCCAGCAAGCTCTCGCCTGCCTTCAGGGCCGGCTCCTCCGCAACGGGCACAGTGGGCAGGTCCGGCACCACAACGGGCAACGGTTTGGATGGAAGGTCGGCGTGGATGCGTGCCATGACCTCATGCCAGATCTCGGCGGGCAGCCCGCCACCGGTCACGCCCGTCAGCGGCGTGTTGTCATCATAGCCCATCCAGACCCCGGCGACGTAATCCGCGGTGAACCCAACAAACCAGGCATCGCGCGCGGCCTGGGTGGTGCCGGTCTTGCCGGCCACGGGGTGGTCGGGCAGGGCCGCGCGGCGGCCGGTGCCGCGCGTGACCACCTGCTCCATCATCCAAATCAACTGGCCGGCGGTCTCCTCCTGGATCACGCGGCGCCCCTGCCCGCCGCCAAAGCCCATCAGTGGCGTATCCTCGCCCTGCAGGCGCAGTTCGACCAGCCCATAGGGCCGCACGGCGGAGCCGCCATTGAGGATGCCGGCATAGGCGCTGACCATATCCAGCAAGGAGGTCTCCGACGTGCCCAGCGCCATGGCCGGGGTCTGCGTGATCTCGCCGCTCAGCCCGAAATCCCGCGCCACCTTGGCCACCAGATCCTGCCCGACATCCTCTGACACCTTCACGGCCGGCACGTTCAGCGAATGCACCAGCGCATCGGTCAGCGTGACCTCGCCACGGTATTCATTTTTGTAGTTTTCCGGGCACCATTCGCCGGAGCCTGTCACCTGCATGCAGAACGGCGCATCCAGAACGGTGGAATAGGGGCTGTGCCCCAGGTCCAGCGCCGCGGCATAGATGAACGGCTTGAAGGCCGATCCAGTCTGGCGTTGTGCCTGCGTGGCGCGGTTGAACACGCCCGCCACCTGGGTCTGGCGCCCCCCCACCATGGCGCGCACCGCCCCGTCAGCGGACATCACCACGATGGCGGCCTGGGCCTTGGACCCGTCGCGCACCTTGTCCCGGAACACCTGCGCCAGCGCATCCTCGGTGGCGGTCTGCATGGCCATGTCCAGCGTGGTGCGGATCACCACATCCTCTGTCGTGGTGCGGGTGAAGAAATCCGGCCCCGTGCTCATCAGCCAATCGGCGAAATAGCCGCCTTGCCGGGCATCCGCCGCATCGGACAGTTGCGCCGGATTGGCCCGGTAATGCGCTTCTTCCTCAACGGTCAGATAGCCTTGTTCCCGCATCAGGCGCAGCACGGTCGCCGCCCGCGCATGGGCGCGATCCAGGCTGGAGGTCGGCGCATAGGTGGAGGGCGCGGTCAGCAACCCCGCCAGGATCGCCGCCTGCGCCGGGTCCAGCTCCGATGCCGGCACGTCGAAATACCGCTGTGCCGCCGCGGCCACGCCATAGGTGCCCGCGCCCATATAGGCCCGGTTGAGATAGATGGAGAGGATCTCGGCCTTGCTGTATTTCGCCTCCATCGCCATGGCATAGACCGCCTCCTTGACCTTGCGGCCCAGGGTGGTGCGGCGGCAGTCGGCCACATAGTCGGCCTCTGTCTCCCAAGTATCGGGGTCATAGGTCACGCCAAGGCACAACAGCTTGGCCGCCTGCTGCGTGATGGTTGACCCGCCATGCCCGCTGAGCGCGCCGCGCCCTTCGGACAGGTTGATGCGCACCGCGCCCGCGATGCCGCGCGGGGACACGCCGATATGGGAATAGAACCGCTTGTCCTCCGTGGCGATGACCGCGTTATGCAGATGTTTGGACACGGTTTCGGCAGACACCGCGCCGCCGAACTGGTCCCCGCGCCAGGCAAAGGGGGCGCCGAAACGGTCCAGCATGGTGACGGAGCCGCGCGCGCGCCCATCCAGCAGGTCAGCCACCGGGGGCAGCACAATATATTGATAGCTGACCGCCACCGCCAGGATCAGCGCCGCGACCATGACCGCGCGCAGCGCCAGCCGCACCGTCAGCCCGATCAGCAGCGACAGCGCCCGCGCCAGCCAGCCCACTGGCCCTGACAGCGGCGGCACATCGCCCTTGCGGCCGGTGCCGCGCCGGG
>CBFHYV010000071.1:0-12718 GCA_965660085.1 uncultured Paracoccaceae bacterium | reverse complement strand
GGCATCGGGTTGGGTGGCCACGGGCCCGCAGATGCCGCCCTGCGCCTGCGCCAGCCAGCAGTCCAGCGCCACGGCGGCGCCGGCATAGCCCGCCCAATAGCCAAAGGCCGCAACCCGGCGCCCAGTGTCATCCAGCAGGTATTCCAGATCTAGCAAGGTGCCGCCGCCGGCCACAAAGCGCGCCAACAGGCGCTGTCCGGCGGGCTGGCCCTTGTAGGCGTGACCGAACATGATGTGACGGTGATGCAGCGGGGTGCCGTCATCCGGCAATTCCTTCAGGCCGAAGACGATCGCATCGCGCGGGGCGTCGGGCCAGCTGTGCGCGGGCGCAATCTCGGCCCCCGTTTCGGCATAGGCTGTGGTGGGGATCACGCGGTCGGCGGAGTCCTCCACCGTCAGGCGAAAGCCCGCCGCGATCAGCGCCGCCGCGCCTTCGGGGGTCAGGCCTACACGCTGTTCGTTGGCGCGCTGTTCGGCGCGCAGCCAGATATGTGTCATCGCAAAGCTCCTTGGGGCGGCAGGCTAGCCGATGCCCACCCGCGCTTAAAGATGCGTTTGGGCATGGCGGCGTTCGATCGTGTCCAGATGCGGGGTGGCGTTGAACTGCACCAGCGCCAGCCCCGTGGCCAACGGCATCCAGCGATGCACCGAAGTGTTCTGGATCGACAGGCAGGCATGGGCCAGCGCGGGGATGTCCAGCCCCATGGTCACGCGCATGGCCATGCCGATCAGCCCGCCGGAGGTCACCACCAGCGCCGGGCCTTCGCCCTCGGCGATCTCATGCAGCACTTCGCGGGTGCGGGATTCGAAATGCGCGAAGCTCTCTGGCACATCCGCAATGCGACCCTCCTGCCAGTGGCGGAACATCAGCGGCAGGTGCTGGATGAATTCCTCACGCCCCTGCGGCATGGCGATGCCGTGCTGGTCCTGCAGCAGCTGCGCGATGGTGAAATACTCCATCTCGTTCAGGCGCGGGTCCTGGATCGCCTGCGCGCCATGTCCCATGGACTGCGCGGTTTCGGCATGGCGGCGCAGCGTGCCGCAATAGACCCGTGAGAAGCGTTCGCCGCTGTCATGCAGATGCGCGCCCAGCCAGCGGGCCTGTTGATGGCCCAGGTCGCTGAGCTTGTCGTAGCTGTGCTCATCTCGCGCGGATGTGTTTGCCTGCCCGTGGCGGACAAGGGTGATCTGTGTCATGACTGCCCTCGTGATCTTGCACCCCGCCTTAGCCGCGCCGACGCGGCAGCGAAAGCCCCGACGCCACGCAACCCGTGGCGGACGGAGAAAAAGTGATCCACCCGTAATTCCCATGCGTAACCTACGCATTCCCCGGCCCGGTGGAATGGAAGCGCGGCGTGCTGTCCGTTGCAATGCGGACAAGGTTAAGCGATCCAGAAGATGCGGGACGGCGGAGAGACAGAGGTGAGCCTCAAGACATCGGAGGTCGCGGAAGACTGGGTAGAAATGATGGAGCGCATCCGCGATCGGCGGGATGAGGCGGCCTTTGGGGCGCTGTTTTCCCACTTTGCCCCGCGGATCAAGGCGTTTCTGATGAAATCCGGTGCGGACGCGGCCCAGGCAGAAGATTGTGTGCAGGACGTGATGGCAACCGTCTGGAACCGTGCGGAACAGTTTGACCCCCAGCGCGCCAGCGTGGCGACCTGGGTGTTCACCATCGCGCGCAACCGCCGGATTGATCTGCTGCGCAAGGAACGCCGGCCAGAGCCGGAGGACCTGCCCTGGGGCCCGGAAGAAAGCAGCGACCAGGCAGAGACCCTGGCCCTGCAACAGGATTGTGACCGCCTTGGCCATGCCATCGCGGAACTGCCCCGCAAGCAGCGGGACCTGATCGAAAAGGCATATTTCGGCGATCTGACTCATAGCGAGATCGCCGCGCAGACCGGTCTGCCCCTGGGCACGATCAAATCAAGGATACGGCTGGCGCTGGACCGCCTGCGGCACAAGATGAAGTGAAAGGACACCGGGATGGCGATTCGGCATCACCTGACAGACGAACTGCTCATGGGCTATTCCGCCGGAACCCTGCCGGAGGCGTTCAACCTGATCGTCGCGGCGCATGTGTCGATGTGCGATGAATGCCGCGCCACGCTTGCGGGATTCGATGCCATTGGTGGCGCCCTGATCGAGGATACGCCCGCGGCAGAGCTTTCGGGCGATTGCCTCGCCAAGACGATGGCCCGCATCCGGGACGGCGCACCCACGACCCGGCCCGCGCCTGCGCGCTGTGATGCCGTTTTGCCTGCCCCGCTGCTGGATTACATCGGCGGTAGCCTTGACAGCATCCGATGGCGGCCTGCGGGCATGGGGGTGAAGCAGGCGATCCTGAGCACATCGGAAAGCGCCTCTGCACGGATGTTGTTCATCCCGGCCGGCACGGCGTTGCCGGATCACAGCCATCACGGCACCGAACTGACGCTGGTGCTGCAAGGCGCGTTCGAGGATGAGGATGGCCATTTCTCCCGTGGCGATGTCGAGGTCGCCAGCAGCGAAACCCACCACACGCCCATTGCCGATCTGTCAGAGGATTGCATCTGCCTGGCCGTCACCGATGCGCCGCTGCGGTTCCGTGGCCTGCTGCCGCGCCTTGCGCAGCCCTTCCTGAACATCTGACCTGACCGTCAGGCTGAAATCAAAAAACGCCGCAGCCCGGGGCTGCGGCGTTTTTCATGTCTGCGCGGTGGCGCGGATCAAAGCTCGTGCTTTTCCACCCGCAACAGTTTGCCCGCGATGATGGCCACAATTGCCGCGGCAAAGCTGAACAGCGCACCCATCTTGGCGGCATCCTGCACCGGCCCGGCATCAAATGCTACGGAGGCCACGAAGAGCGAGACGGTGAAGCCGATGGCTGCCACGAAGCCGATCACCACCAGGTCAATCAGGCGCATCCCCTGCGGAATGCCCAACCGCAGCGGCACCGCCGCCACCCAGCCAAAGAGGAAGATCCCGATGGGCTTGCCGATCAGCAGGCCCGCCAGCACCAGCCAGGTTGCCGCGCCCATGGAGGAGAACTCGACACCCGCATTCAGCAGACCGAAGAAGAACAGGATCACCTCAACCGGGTGCTTCAACGCGTGTTCCAGCGTGTTCAGCAGGTCCGTCAGGTAGGTTTCGGCGTCGGCAAAGATGCCGAAGGCGCGGTCCGCATGGGGGATGGCCGGAACAATCGGCAGCAGCCCCAGCGCCGGGTGCAGACCCGATTGCATGAAGCCATACCAGCTGATGCAGCCGCCCAGCACATAGGGCCACACGCCCAGCGTCTTGCGCACCCAGGTGGATTTGCGGCGCAGTTGGTCACCCCGGTCCAGCGCGCGCGGCAGCCAGTTGAACAGGATATATGCGCCCGCGGCCGCCCCGGCGGACAGCAGCAGCCAGATCGGCGCCAGCTCGCCCGAGGGATAGAAGATGGCCAGGATGATCAGGCCCGCCGCATCATCCGCAATGGCCAGCAGCAGCAGGAACCGAACCGCCGGGTGCCCCGCGCCGAAGACAATGCGCCCCACCAGATAGGAAAAGGCGATGTCCGTGGCGGTGGGAATGGCCCAGCCATTGGCCACGGCGTCGAAAGTGTCAGACCCCAGCAGCAGCGCGATGCCCAGGTAAACGGCGATGGGGCCGAACATGCCGCCGGCCGTGGCAAACAGGGGCGTTGCCGCCTTCTTGCCGCGCAGGCTGCCGTTTTCCAGCGCCACGGCCTCCCAGACCTCTTTCGCGGCGATGGCGAAGAACAGCGCCATCAGGATGTCATTGACCAGGTAATGCAGCGTCAGCGTGCGATGCCCGTCATGCAAATGGCCGATCGGCGCGTGATCCCAGATCACGAATTCGACGAAATGGTGATAGCTGTTGGCGTCCAGGTTGGCCCAGACCAGTGCGCTGAGCGCACCGATGATCAGCAAAAGCGAGTAGTTGGTCAGGAAGTTCCAGACGCGATACATGCGGTCCCCCGTGCGCTATGGCATTCGTTTTTCGCGGCTATATCCGAAGGCCGGGGCCGGGGCAACGCGCAGCAGGGCCTGGGCCACCTTAGGCCGCAGGCGTCACGCGCCCTGCCGCGCCTGCCAGCGGCCGAGGATGTAGCGCGCGGTCATCAGATCCAGATGCGCGCCGCCGCCATTCTTGAACAGGGTGATGTCATCGCGGTCGCGGCGGAAGGCCTCCGGGCTGTAGAAATCGGCCAGCACGTCCTGGCGGGTGATGGTGCCTTCGGCGAGGGGGATCTTCAGCTCTCCGATATGGTCCAGCGTGGTGTCGAAACTGTCCACGAAGATCCGCGCGCGGGTCAGGGCGGTGTCGTCGGCCTCGCGCATGTCCGGGCGGTAGGCGCCGATCAGGTCCACATGCTGGCCGGGGCGCAGCCAGGCGCCTTGCAGCACGGGCGTCTTGGTCATGGTGGCGCAGGTGATGATGTCCGCCTGCGCCACGGCCTCCTCGGCGGTGGCGGCGACGCTGGCGCGCGGGTGGGTTGCGGCCAGCGCCTGCGCCTTGTCCGAGCTGCGGTTCCACAGCACGAAACGCGCCTGCGGAAAGCCTGCGGAATAGGCCTCCAGCAGGGAGGCCGCCACGGTGCCCGCGCCCAGCACGGCGATCACGCGGCTGTCGGGGCGGGCCAGCATCAGCGCGCCCTTCAGGCTGTCACCAGCGGTTTTCCAGCGCGTGACCAGCGCAAAATCCACCAGCGCCTCCAGCGTGCCGTCGCCATCCGCATAGAGGCACACGCCGCCGCCGATGGTGGGCTTTCCGGCATCGGCATTGCCGGGAAAGACGGTGGCGGTTTTCATCGCCAGGCCCATGCCATCAATCCAGGCGGCGCGGTTCAGCATCGTATCGCTGCCGCGATACAGGAAACTGTCCGCAATTTCGGCGCGTGGCCGCTGGTGGCCTGCGTCCAGCGCGGCCACAAGGCCCAGCCAATCCAGCCCGGTGGCGCCATCGTCAAAGGAGATCACGGGAAAGGTCATGTGGCATGCTCCGCTGTCAAAAGCCCATGGGCCACAAGGCAGTCGGCCCAGGCGGCGGGGGTGGTGAACTGATGGGTCTGCCAGCCGCGGGCCTGCGCGGCGGCGATGTTGTCGGCCCGGTCATCGGTGAACAACAGCTGGTCCGGCGGCAGGCCGCAATCGGCCTCTACGGCGGCATAGATGCGCGGGTCCGGCTTGATCAGGCCCATGTGGCCAGAGACATAGCGCCGGTCGAACTCCGCCAGGAAGGGATAGACCGGCTGCGCGATCTGGAAGGGCCGGATGCCGAAATTGGTCAGCGCAAACACCGGCACGCCCTGCGCCCGCAGCGCCCGCAACAGCCGCACGGAATGCGGGATCGCGGGGGCGGCAAGCTCCAGCCAGCGGTCATGCCACATGCGGATTTCGGCGGCAAATTCGGGAAAGGCCTCTGCCGTGCGGGTGACCTCGGCCAGGAAATCGCCACCGGCGTCGATGCGGTCATTCATGCCGTGCAGATCCACCGCGGCAAACATGACGCGGCGGCGGGCCTCGCCGACCTCGGCATCAAAGAAGCGTTCGGGCTGCCATTCAATCAGCACATTCCCGATGTCGAAGATCACGGCAGAGATCGGCATGCCCGGTCAGCCCCGCAGCGCGTCGGCATGGAAGGCGATGTGATCTTCCATGAAGCTGGCCACGAAATAATAGCTGTGGTCATAGCCCGCCTGCATGCGCAAGGTCGCGGGCTGGCGCCGGGTGGCGATGGCCTCGGCCAGGGCTTCGGGCTTCAACAGGTCCAGGAACTGGTCCTGTGCGCCCTGATCCACCAGAACGGGGCCGGCAAAGCCGCGATCCCGCATCAGCAGGGTGGCGTCATGGGCGGCCCAGGCGCCTTCGGCGGTGCCCAGATAGGCGGAGAACTGCTTGCGCCCCCAGTCGCTGGCCGTGGGATGGGCAATCGGCGCAAAGGCGGAGACGGCGCGGAACCGCTGTTGATGGCTCAGCGCCAGGGTCAGCGCCCCATGCCCGCCCATGGAATGGCCGGTGATGCCCTGCCGCGTCATGTCCAGCGGGAAATGCCCGGCCAGACAGTCTGTCAGATCCTCCAGGATGTAATCCCACATGCGGAAATGCGGCGCCCAGGGGGGCTGCGTGGCGTTGACGTAGAACCCCGCGCCCTGTCCCAGGTCATAGGCGGTGTCGTCGGCCACGCCCTCGCCGCGCGGCGAGGTGTCGGGGAACACGACAGCCAGCCCATGCCGCGCCGCCCAGGCCTGCGCGCCGGCCTTGGTCATTGCGTTTTCATGGGTGCAGGTCAGCCCGGACAGATACCACAACAGCGGCACGGGGCCTTGCGCGGCCTGCGGCGGCAGGAACAGGCCAAAGGTCATCTCCACCCCGCCGCAGGAGGTGCTCTCGTGCCGGTAAACGCCTTGGACCCCGCCAAAACACCTGTTTTCGGAAACGGTCTGCATGGGTGTCGGCCCCCTCATCCTGTCTGGTTGTCGCGGTTTCGCTTGCCCCAACGGCTAGCGCAGCTTGGCCGCAAGGCCAAGCCTGATCGGCTCAGACCGTCACGCTGGCGATGATGAGCGAGACGGTGACGATGCTGATGGTGGTGGAAATCAGGATCGCGGCGGAAACGCGCTGGGGCGCGATGCCGTAATGCTGGGCAAGGATGAACACATTGCCCGCAACCGGCAGCGCCGCGGCTGAGATGATGACCGAGGCCCGATAGGCATCCACCGGGAAAAACACGAAGGCCGCCAGCGCCACCAGCGCCGGGTGCAGCACCAGCTTGCAAAAGCTCAGCCAGCCGGCCACCTGCATCCGTTCGGCGGATTTCCCCGCCAGTGAGGCGCCGATGGCAAACAGCGCGCCCGGCGTGGCCGCCGCGCCCAGCGTGGCCAGAAAGCTGTCCACCGGCGCGGGCAGGCGCAGCCCGATGGCCGACACCCCAAGGCCCAGCACGATGGCCCCGATCATCGGGTTCTTCAGCAATCCCAGCGCCACGGTGGCGAAGATGCCGGGGCCGTCCGCGCGCGGGCGGCTGCCCACCACCAGGATCACCAGCATGGACGAAAACACGATCAGGTCCACCGACAGCACCAGGATGATCGGGCCGATCGCCTCCTGGCCCAGCAACAGCGCCAGCATCGGCACGCCCAGAAAGCCGGTGTTGCCGATGGCGGCGGTCTGCGCCTCGATCGCGGCGGTGGCGGTGTCCAGCCCGCGCAGAAAGGCCACGGCCATGGCGATGCCATAAACAAAGGCCGTGCCCCACAGATAGGCCATGGCCAGCCGCGCATCGAAGATTTCGGCAATGGACAGGCTGGCCGAAAACCGGAACAGCATTGCCGACAGGGCGAAGTAGAAGACGAACTTGGTCAGCCAGGCCGTCGCCTCTGCGGGGAAGAACCCGGTGCGCCCGGCGCCATAGCCCAGCCCGATCAGCGCGAAGAACGGCAGCGTCTGCAGCAGAACGTCAATCATCCGCGCCGCGCCCGCAGCCTACAGCCGGTCACGGAACTGCGCCAGAACGGCGGCATAGACTTCGCGCTTGAACGGCACGATGCGGTCCACCAGCTGTTCGGGCGGCAGCCAGTGCCATTCAGAGAATTCGGGGTGGTCAGTGGCGATGTTGATCTGCGCATCCTCACCCTGAAAGCGCATCAGTACCCATTTCTGCCGCTGTCCGCGAAAGCGTCCCTTCCAGATGCGGGGCACCAGGTCATGGGGCAGGTCATAGGTCAGCCAATCTTCCGTCTCGGCCTCGATCCGCACCAGGTCCTCGGTCACGCCGGTTTCCTCCCACAGCTCGCGCAAGGCGGCCTGTTGGGGTGTTTCGCCCTTGTCGATGCCGCCCTGGGGCATCTGCAGCGCCGGGCCGGGATTGTCGATGCGCTGGCCGACGAACACATGGCCCGCAGGATTGACCAGCATGACCCCCACGCAGGGGCGATAGGGCAGGGCGGCGATCTCTTCGGGGGTCATCGGGGTCTCCGTCATCGGGGAAGCGGGGGCAGAGGGTCAGGCCAGCAGGGCCGCGGCGGGGCGGATGCTGCCGGTTTCGATCCCCCCGAAATTGACGATGGGCGCGTTCATGCGTTTGCGCGTGGCGGGATGATCCGCCTGCAAGGCGCCCAGCCGGACAAGCAGCGCGGCAATGGCGCATTCGGCGGCGCGCGTGGCACCATCGGCGGCCTTGACCGCGATGCCGATGCCGCGCTGGGGCAGGATGGCCACGAAATACCCCTCCGCCCCGGTCTTCAGCGCCACAGGCTCTGTCGTTGCGCGCATCAGCTCCGTGCAGGCGCGGCCCTCGCCTGCCACCAGCTCCGGGTGGGTCATCATCGCCTCCACCAGCCGCGCCGCCGCGCGGGAGGCCACGTCATCGCGCGTTCCGGCGGTGGCGAAGAAGGCCATGGCCCGCGCCATGCCATGCATGGTGGTCATGAAATTCGGGGCCGAGCAGCCGTCGATCCCGAAACCGGGGCTGTCCTGGCCGGTGACGTCCTCAAAGGCCTCCAGGCAGGCGCGCTGCACCGGGTGGTCGGGCTGGACATAATCCGGCCCGGCGCCCAGGTGGCGCGCCAGCGTCAGAAAGCCCGCGTGTTTGCCGGAACAGTTGTTGTGGACCCGGCAGGGCGCCTCATGGGCGCGAATCATCTCATGGCGCAGATCCCGGTCACGGCTGGTCTGCGCGCCGCAGATCAGCGCGCTGTCATCCAGGCCCAGGTCGGCCAGCCAGCTGCGCACGGCGTCAACATGGATCGGCGCGCCCTCATGCGAGGCGCAGGACAGTGCCAGGCGCCGCGTGTCCAGCCCGGCGGCATCCGCCGCGCCAGAGGCCACCAGCGGCAGCGCCTGCAGCATCTTGGATGAGCTGCGCGGCAGCACGGCCGCGTCCGGGTCACCCCAGGCCTGCTGGATGCTGCCATCGGGGCCGCAGATCACTGCATGGCCGTAATGCAGGCTTTCGGCCAGCGGGCCGCGATGAATTTCGCACAACAGATCCGGTCCGGGCATGGGCGTCCTTTCAAACAGCTGTGTGATCGGGCCACAGGGCCCGCCAGGGGGCTTTCGCGTCAACTGTATTTCAGGCTATCGTCCGCGCGTCGAGAGGCAACCGGCGCCGATCAGAACCGGCCCCGACGGGCAGGGCGCCACAGGATGACAGGCAAAGACACGGCTGGAGGCTGGGCAAGATGATTTCAGGAATCGCACGCGGCGTGGCATTGGCTGCGCTGATGGCGGCAGGCACCGCCGCCTTCGCGCAGGAAAGCAGCGAAAACCAGGTGCAGACCGTCACCGATTGGAGCGTGTTCGAGGAAACCGATCCGTCCGAATGCTGGGCGGTGACCACCTTCAAGGAAAGCGTGAACACGCGCGACGGGCGCGTTGTGTCCGTCAACCGCGGGGACATCCTGCTGATGGTTTTCTTCCGCCCTGGTGCGGGGATCGCGGGGCAGGTGGCCTTTACCGGCGGGTATGAGTTCAAGAAAGGCTCCACCGTCAGCATGAACATCGACGGCACGGATTACGAGCTGTATCCCGAAAATGACTGGGCCTGGCCGGCCTCCGCCGAGGAGGACCGCAAGATCATCGCCGCGATGCGCCGGGGCACAACCGCCGTGCTGACGGCAATCTCCGAACGCTCCGGCACCACCACGCGGGACACGTTTTCCCTGCTGGGGTTCACCGCCGCGATGAACGACGCCGAGCGCCGCTGCGCAAGCTGAGCGGCGCCGCGCCGATCCGCGGCGCGGTCCGCGCCTTGGGCTTTGGCATTTCGGCGCGAATGGTGTATGCGTCCGATCTGTTTTGACCAAGGAGGCAGACCATGACGCCCGGCGCGCCGATCACACAGGATGTTGTCACCCTTCCGCGCAAGGCGCCGGAAGGGCCGCTGAACCTTGTCGGCCTCACGCGTCCGGCCCTGCGCGATGCGCTGATTGCCGCCGGCACGCCGGAACGCCAGGCGCGGATGCGGGTGAACCAGGTCTGGCAGTGGATCTACCAGTGGGGCGTGCGCGACTTCATGGCCATGACCAACCTGGCCAAGTCCTATCGTGCCCTTCTGGCCGAGAATTTCACCATCGCCCTGCCGGAGATCGTGTCAAAACAGGTCAGCGCCGATGGCACGCGCAAATACTTGGTGCGTATCGCCGGCGGGCATGAGGTGGAAACCGTCTATATCCCGGAGGAAGATCGCGGCACGCTGTGCATCTCCAGCCAGGTGGGCTGCACGCTGACCTGTTCCTTCTGTCACACCGGCACGCAAAAGCTGGTGCGCAACCTGACCGCGGCAGAGATCGTGGGCCAGATCATGCTGGCGCGGGATGATCTGGGCGAATGGCCCGAACCGGGCGTGGGCACGGGTGAGTCCGGGCCGCGGATGTTGTCCAACATCGTGCTGATGGGCATGGGCGAGCCGCTGTATAACTTTGACAATGTGCGCGACGCGATGAAGATCGCCATGGATGGCGAAGGCATCGCCCTGTCGCGGCGGCGCATCACCCTGTCCACCAGCGGCGTGGTGCCCGAAATCGCCCGCTGCGCGGAAGAGATCGGCTGTCTGATGGCGGTCAGCTTCCATGCCACCACGGATGAGGTGCGCGACAAGCTGGTGCCCATCAACAAGCGCTGGAACATCCAGGCCCTGCTGGACGCGCTGCGGGACTATCCGCGCCTGTCCAACTCTGAACGCATCACCTTTGAATATGTGATGCTGAAGGATGTGAACGATTCTGATGCAGACGCGCGCCGCCTTGTGCAGCTGATCCGGGGCATTCCGGCCAAGATCAACCTGATCCCGTTCAACGAATGGCCCGGCGCCCCTTATCAGCGCAGCGACTGGAGCCGTATCGAGGCCTTTGCCGACATCATCTACAAGGCCGGCTATGCCAGCCCCATCCGCACGCCGCGTGGCGAAGATATCATGGCTGCCTGCGGACAGCTGAAATCCGCCACCGAACGCGCCCGCAAGAGCCGCGCCCAGATCGAGGCTGAAACCCGCGGCGCCTGAGCGCGCGCGGGGTTATTCGGGCAGGGTTATTCGGGCTGGCAGATCTCGCCCCGCGCAATGGCCAACCCGGTGCGGATGACCAACGCCGCGATCACCACGCTCAGCACCGCCAGCAGCAGTGGCGCGGCAATGGCATGGGCCTGCGTGCCCGCCAGCGCGGCATAGCGATAGGTGGCGATGGTCAGCGCCGCCAGCGGAAAGCTCAGCGCCCACCAGGACAGCGCGAAGGGCAGGCCGCGAAAGCTCTGCGCCGCCTGCACGGCGACCAGCGCGGCAAACATCACCGCCGCGTAGAACAGGATGCGCGCGAACGGGTCCAGCACGCCGCCATTCAGGCTCAGCCAGGCCAGAAAGGCCACCGCCGGCGGGGCAATCAGGATCACCAGCGTCGGCAGCAGCTTGCCCGGCAGCGGATCATGAAAGATCAGCCGGTTCATCACCAGCGTCAGCAGAACGATCCAGAACATCGCCCCCACGGCGAAGAACATCCAGGACAGCTCCACAAAGCCCAGCGGCACCCCTGCCACCGGTGCCACGACATTGCCCACCGCCGGGATGAACCACGCGGGCGACACATGCAGGTGCTGAAACGGCCGGTGCCCGATCCAGCCGGAGATCACCGCCAGCGTCAGCGCCGCCTGCCCGGTGGCGCCGATCATCCAGATCACCCGGGCCGGGCCTTCGGCATGCAGGCGCATGGCCGTGGCGATCAGCAGCAGCGAGATCGAGATTGCGGGGAAAAAGGCCAGTTTCACCGGGTGGTGCCATTCGGCGGCCACGGCCTGCGGGTGGCGCAGCGCCTTCAGCGTGTAAAAGGCCGCAATGGCCACGAAGGCCGCGATGGCCACCCACAGCATGGCCACCGAAGGGCCCGCGCCCAGGCCCAGCCGCAGCCCGCCCACATGCAGGGCCAGCGAATAGCCCGCCAGCCCCATGACGGAGGCAAAGAACGTGACGGGCAGATGCGCAAGGCGGGGCGCCTCGGCGGTGGCGGTGCTGTGTGTCATGGGGGTGATCCGGCCTTTTCGGGAAAGCTGTATTCCAAATGCCCGATATGTCTGGACCGATCCTTGACGCAGATCAACCGCCAGATGCCGCCCGTGGTGCTGGCCGCGCCGCACGGCCCCGGCTAGGGTGAGGGCATGAGCCTCTTCGCCCCCTCCGCCACCGATGTGTTTGACAGCCGCTACAGCTGGCTGCGCCTGGCCGTCACGCTGATGATCGCCATCGTCGGCAATGTGGGCATGTGGTCCATCATCGTCGTCCTGCCGGAGGTGCAGGCGGAATTCGGGGTCAACCGGGCCGATGCGTCCATCCCCTATACCGCCACCATGATCGGCTTTGCGCTGGGCAACCTTGGCATCGGGCGCGCGGTGGATCGCTTTGGCATCACGCTGGCGCTGCTTGCGGCGGCGCTGGGCATTGCGCTGGCCTATGGGCTGGCGGCGCTTGCGGGCAGCATCTGGTGGCTGACGCTGGCGCAGCTGTTCATCGGCTTTGGCACGGCGGTGGGGTTCGGGCCGCTGATCGCCGATATCTCGCAATGGTTCCGGGCGCGGCGCGGGGTGGCGGTGGCAATCGCGGCCTCGGGCAACTACCTGTCCGGGGCAATCTGGCCGCCGCTGCTGGGCTGGATGGCGGGGGATGAGGGCTGGCGCTGGATCTACATGGCGCTGGCGGTGCTGACGCTGACGGTGATGGCGCCCATGGCAGTGTTGCTGCGCGCCCG
>CBFHYV010000070.1:0-12762 GCA_965660085.1 uncultured Paracoccaceae bacterium | reverse complement strand
AGACAGACCGCGCCCCTGACCGGAAAGCCGCGCATCGGTTCCGGTGGCCTTCGCGCAGCCTTGGCCCATGACAGCGCGGATCGGGGCATGGGCGGCACATCCCTGCGGCGCGCGGGGGCCGTTCAAGGTGCGCGGCGGTCGCCCCAGTTCAGCCAGGCGATGTCATCCGGCGCAAACAGCTCCGCCATGCGCGCATCATAGGCTGCCATGTCATCCTGCGTCAGGCGGCCTTCCCATTTTCCGGAGCTGCCCGAGGCATAGAAATCCGCCAGATCATGCATGGGCGTGTCCTTGTGGAACCGCCGCTCGCTGCTTTCAGAGGCTTTGCGCATGGATGCGAAGCTCGTGGCCTCCACGATCTCGGCGCAGAGCGGCGGGTCGAGTGGGATGCCCAACAGCCCCGCCAACCGCGTGATTTGCCCGGAGGGATCGCGGGTCATGTCCGTGTAGTGGAAGAAATGCACATTGCCTTTGGCGGCGCGGGCCTTTGCCGCGCTGTAATGCAACGCCAGCGCCGCGAGGCTCAGGTCATCCGTGCCCTGGTCCGTCTGTGGCCGGGTGAGGAAGCGGTGAAATCCTGTCCGCTCATCCCCTTCAAACAGATGATCGAACCAATCGGGTTTCAGGTTCGCGGCGAAGGTGCGCATGGAAAAATGCATGTCAACGGGGTGGCGATAGACCACGATGTAAGTTGGCTCCGCCGCATAGGGGATGCCATCCATCGGCGTGTGGCTTTTCAGGCACCGCCGCCGCGTCAGCCCGTCCAGGAAATCGGTGATCTGGTGCCTGTCGCGGAAGTTGCAATCAACCCAGGGCGCATTGTGCGACCCGCCCGCATCGGGCACGACGCGGCCGTGGATCAGCATCATGACGATGTTCAGCATCCAGGTCGTGCCGCATTTGGGCGGCGTGGTGACCAGCACATCGTCCGGCCGCATCCTGAACCAGGACCACACATCGGTATTGGTGACCGGGCCAAGATACTCGCGGCTTCGTTCCGTCAACAGATCGTCCACTGGCGCCTCCTGGCTTGCTCTGCGCACCACGGTAGGTGGATTTGCGGCGGCGCGATAGCAGTATCTGTGGCGTGGACGCGGCGCCTGCATCAGGCACCGCCGGGTCCGGGGCAATCGGGTCCGGGGCAATGGCGCGCGCCGATTGCCCCGGAGCGGGTCAGGGGAGGCGGGCGTCAATCATAGCTCAGCTCCGTCGCCTTGCCGCGAAAGATCACATAGGCCAGCACCGAATAGGCGATGATCACGGGCACCACGAAACAGGCGCCGATCAGGATGATCATCAGGCTTTCGGGGGCGGCGGCGGCCTCATAGATCGTCAGCCTGTCCGGCACCACATAGGGATAGAAGCTGTAGGCCAGCCCCAGGTAGGACAGGGCGAACAACCCGCTGGACATCACGAAGGGCAGCCAGTTCCAGCGATCCCCGGCAAAGGGCATCTGGCGCAGCAACCGCCACAGCACCACCACCATCGCCGCGGACAGCAGCGGCAGCGGCATCAGCCACAGAACCTCGGGGAAGGTGAACCATTTGGCAAAGATCCGGTCACTGACCAGCGGGGTTGCCAGGGACACGGCGCCAATGCCCGCGATCACCGCCCACAGGCTGCCGCGCGCCCATGCCAATGCCTTGGCCTGAAGCGCATCCACCGTCTTGTGGATCAGCCATGTGGCCCCGATGAAGGCATAACCCACCGCCAGGAACACGGAGGTCAGCGCCGCGAACAGGTAGGTCTGCGCCGTCTGTTCCAGCCCCATGATATACAGCCCCAGCATGAAGCCCTGCGCCAGCGCCGTCACCAGCGAGCCGGCGAAGAACAGCCCGTTCCACAGGCCCTTGTGGCGGGCACGGACCTTGGCGCGGAATTCAAATGCCACGCCCCGCCCGATCAGCCCGATCAGCATGGCAAAGACCGGCAGATAGAGCGTGGACAGGATCATCCCGTGGGCCGTGGGGAAGGCCACCAGCAGCAGCCCCACGGCCAGCACCAGCCAGGTTTCATTCGCGTCCCAGAACGGCCCGATGGAGCCGATCATGCGGTTCTTCTCGCTCGCGTCGGCAAGGGGGAACAGGATGCCAACGCCCAGGTCGAACCCGTCCAGCACGACATATACCAGGATGGACAGCCCCATGAGCGAGGCAAACGCCCAGGGCAGCCAATCGGCGGGGTTTGAGAAATCAGGCATCATCACGTCACTCCGCCGGGCTGAGGGCCGCGACATGGGCCTTGCCGGAATGGCTCATGTCTATGGCGCGGCCATCCGCACCCTGGGCCGCCTTGCGCGCCAGGTAGACGATGACCCCGATATAGGCGACCAGCAGCGCCGCATAGACCGCCAGATAGGCCACCAGCGTCCCCATCACCATCGGCGCGGGCACATCGGCCACGGCCATGTCAGTGGTCATCACGCCCTGCACCAGCCACGGCTGGCGGCCAATCTCGGTGGTGTACCAGCCTGCCAGCGTGGCCAGCCAGCCGGAAAAGGCCATGGGCACCAGCGCAAACAGCAGCGGCTTGGGCAGGCCTTCCACCGCCATCCAATGGCCCTTGATCCGGCCCTCATGCCGGGCACGGCCGCGCCACATCAGGAAGGCCGCCGCCCAGCTGAGCGCCAGCATGGCGAAGCCGGTGCCCACCATCACCCGGAAGGACCAGAACACAGGCGTGACCGGCGGGTGCAGCGGGGTGCCATCCTCTGCCACAAAGTCATTGAGGCCGGGCACGACGCCATCGGCATGGTGCTTGAGGATGATGGAGGCGCCGCTGGGAATGCCCAGCTCAAAGCGGTTCTCTCGCGCGTCCTCATCGGGCAGGGCAAACAGCAGCAGCGGCACGTTTGGCCCGGTCTCCCAGTTGCCTTCCATCGCGGCGACCTTCTGCGGCTGGTATTCCAGCGTGTTCAGCCCGTGCATGTCACCGGCCAGAATCTGCACCGGGATCAGCAGCGCGGCCATCGCCACGCCCGTTTTCAGCGTTGCGCGCACATCGCGCGACCTGTCGCCCATGATCCAGCGCAGCGCCGAGACACCCGCCACCAGGAAGCTGACCGTCAGGAAGGAGGCCAGCACCATATGCGCAAAGCGATACGGCATGGAGGGGTTGAAGATGATCTCGCGCCAGCTGGTGGCATGGGCCACGCCGTCAATCATTTCAAAGCCTTGCGGGGTGTGCATCCAGCTGTTCAGCACGATGATCCAGAAGGTGGACATCAGCGTGCCAAAGGCCACCAGCGCCGTGGCCGTGATATGCAGCCAGGACGGCACGCGGGAAAAGCCGAACAGCATGATGCCGACGAAGGCGGCCTCAAGGAAGAAGGCGGTCAGCACCTCATAGGCCAGCAGCGGCCCGGCGATATTGCCCACCGTTTCCATGAAGCCCGGCCAGTTGGTGCCGAACTGGAAGGACATGGTGATGCCGGAGACAACGCCCATGGCAAAGCTGAGCGCAAAGACCTTCACCCAGAACCGATAGGCGGCCATCCATTTTTCATCTCCCGTGCGCGCAAAGCGCAGCCGGAAGAACAGCAACACCCAGGCCAGGGCGATCGTGATCGTTGGAAACAGGATGTGGAAAGAGATATTCGCCGCAAACTGGATGCGACTGAGGAGGAGTGTGTCTAACGCGTCCATTGGTCCTTATCCTTCAGCTTTTGTTGCGGGCAGGAAGCTGCCCATCTTGTCCATCAGGCCCGCCAGGCGGCTGCCATAAGTCATCAGCCGGACGAGGTGTTCCGTCTCCAGCCGGGCCATGTCTTCGTAAAAATCCGTCATCATCTCGATCATCGCGCGCAGTTCCGCGATGCGCGCCTCGGAATAGCTGTCCCCGGCGGGGCCTTGCATTTCCAGGCTGCGCAGCTTGGTTAGCGTCGGGTCGATCTCGCGCTTTTTGCGCTCTTCCACCAGGATGCGCACGATCTCCCACAGGTCGTCGGGCGTGGTGAAATGGTCCTTGCGGTCGTCGGGCCGGTGCTGCAACCGCACCAGCCGCCAGGCCTGAAGCTCTTTCAACCCCATGGAGGTGTTGGAGCGGCTGATCCCCAGCGCCTCGGTGATCTGGTCCGCGTTCAGCGCCTTGGAGGAGATGAACAGCAGCGCGTAGATCTGGCCGACGGTGCGGTTGATCCCCCAGCGGCTGCCCATTTCTCCGAAGTGCAGAACGAACTCTTGGTGGAGCGGTGGCAGGTTCATGTCACAGGGCTTTCCGTGATTTCAGTAATTTCTGAAATCTTAGATAGGTCGGGAACTTACCTTAAGAGCGCGACGCATCGCCCCAGCCTGACCGCGGCCTCGGATGCCCTTGCCCGGCTGGGCGCGCTGCGGACAAAGCCGGGGTTTCAGGCCGCCCATGCCCTGGGCCGCCAGCATGGCGCGGCCAGTGGCAGGGGGCAGGCCGGGGGCTGCTGAACCCGCGCGCGTGCCTGCATCAAGGCGCGGACATGTGCGCATCAGGGGCCCGCTTGCGCCTAGTGCCCCTTGCCAGATGCGGACCACCCATGAGGCACCGCTCGTGTCACGCAAGCGTGATGGGCCGGAAACCTCGCATGCGCTTGGTGGGAGGCTACCTGCAGGCGAAATTGATCGCCCACTGATAAGGAGCCTGTGACGTGAAACGCTTTGCCCTTCTGATTGCCCTGATGCCCATGGCCGCTTTCGCGGCCGGCAGCGAAGACAGTTCCGCACCCAGCACCCCGCAGTGCAAGAACGGTCAGGTCTATGACACGCAAACCGAAAGCTGCGTGGACAAATCCAGCCAGCTTCTGGATGACGCCGAACGCTACGCCGCCGTGCGCGAATATGCCTATGACGGCCAGCTTGTCGCGGCCTCTGCGGTGTTGGACAGCATGGCGGATCAGGGCGCGGATCGGGTCATGACCTACCGTGGCTTCATCGCGCGCCAGACTGGCGATATGGCCACGGCGATGCGCGCTTACCATGCCGCCTTGCGCGCCAACCCGGACAATATCCTGGCGCGCAGCTATCTGGCGCAGGGTCTGGTGACCTTGGGCGATCTGGACGGGGCACAGACCCAGCTTGCGGAAATCATTGCCCGGGGTGGCAAAGGCACATGGGCCGAAGCCTCCCTGTCAAAGGCCATCGCCACTGGCGAAGTCTATCGCTACTAAGCACGTCGGCATCCTGGTGCCAAGCTGACCCGGACTGTCCCCTTGGGTGGTCCGGGTCTACCGTTTTGATGGCTGGTCCCCACCGATTCCTGCCGCGGGCACGTGCGGCCCTGATGGGGTAATAGCCGTTCCGCGGCAGATCAGGCAGCGCGGCCATCATCCTTGCCGGCAATCCGCCCCAGCACCGCCGCCGCCAGCAGGCCGTTGCCGGACAGATAGCCGCTGTCTCCCTTGCCCGAAACGCCGCAGGCCGCGCCGCCGCCAGCATAGAGATTGGCAAAGGCTGTGCCGTCGCGGTGCATGACCTGTGCCCGCGCATTCACTTGCAACCCGCCCTGCGTGTGAAACAGCGCGCCCGTGACGCGCACACCGCAATAGGGTGGGCAGAGGGGCGGCTTGGCAAAATGGCGGCCAAAAGCGTCCGTGCCGTTCTGGGGGATGGCCTGCAACGTGGCGCGCAGCGCTGCCCCGGGGATCGAGAGCGCCTCGGCCAGGGCCTCGATCGTATCGGCCTGAACAACGGCGCCGGTGGCTTCGGCTTGCTTGAAATCCTCGAACTGGCGGGCGATGGCCGCGATGCGGGCGTCAAAAATCGCAAACGCCTCACCGCCGGGCTGGGACAGCACGGCGCGGGCGGCCTCGGAATAGCCCTGCGCTTCATTCCAGAACCGCTGCCCTGCGCGGTTCACCTGCACGCCGCCTTCGGTCACGGTGGCCCAGGTGATCAGGATGCCATGCGGGTGGGCCACGTTGCCGTGGCCCTGATAGGCGCCCAGATGGGCGGTTGCGGCGCCGATGGCTTGGGCCCACTGGATGGCCTCGCCGCGGTTGCCGTCATGGCCAAACCACAGCCCCTTGGCGATGTCCGGCATGTGCCGGTTCACCAGCACACGGTTGCCGCCAAAGCCGTTGCAGGCCAGGATCAGCCGGGCGCAGCCTATGGTCTCCGTGCCGCCATCGGGGCGGGTGACGGCGATGCCGGCGATCTGGCGCGCGTGGACAAACAGGGTCTGGGCGCGCCGTTCGGTGACGATATCGATCCCGGCGGTTTCGCAGGCGCTGCGCAGGGCATCGATCAGCTCCGCACCCGCGCGGGTTGGCAGACCGTGCATGCGCCGCCGCGTATGGCCGGGATAGTCAAAATCCTGCACCACGGAAAAGGGCAGGGCGTGTGTCTCACTCAGCCAGTCGATCACCTCGGCCGCGGTGCCGGCCAGCAGATCCACCAATGCGGGATCGTTTTCGCCCTTGGCCTTGGCCTGGATATCGGCGGCAAAGCGCGCCGGGGTGTCATCGATCCCGGCGGCGCGCTGGATGCGGGTGCCCGCGGCCGGGATCAGCCCTGCGCTGAGCGCGGTGGAGCCGCGCGGCACGCTGTCGGCCTCGATCACCAGCACCTCCTGGCCTGCCTCATGGGCGGACAGGGCCGCGATCAGCCCGCAGGCCCCCGCGCCGATGATGAGCGTCTGCACATCGAGGTCAAAGCTGGCGGGCGGTTCAGCCGCTGTTACCGTCATAGCGCGCCCCTTTTTGCAGCATCTCCTCCGTCCCGATCACGGCGTTCAGGCCGTTGAAGTCGAACATCCGGTCCCCGAACGGCGCGTTGGAGCCATTCTGCGCGAGGCTTTGGTAATAATCCTGCGCCGTGCGGGCCAGGGCGCGGACGATCCCGCCGGGGAAGATCGCAATGGAAAAGCCCACGGATTCAAGGTCTTGTGCATTGGTGATCGGGGTTGCGCCCCCTTCCACCATATTCGCCAGCAGCGGCGCGCGCCCGGCGAAATGGCGGGTGATCTGCAGCAACTGGTCGCGGCTCTGGGGGGCTTCGATGAACAGCGCATCCGCACCGGCCTCCAGGTAGGCCTCGGCGCGGTCTATGGCGGCGTCAAAGCCTTCGACGGCAATGGCATCCGTGCGGGCAATGATCAGCGTGTCGCGCGTGCGGGCATCGGCCATGGCGCGCACCTTTCCGGTCATTTCCTGCGGTGAGATCAGCGATTTGTCCCGCAGATGTCCGCATCGCTTGGGATAGGTCTGATCCTCAACCTGCAGCGCGGCGGCACCGGCGCGTTCATAGCTGCGCATGGTGCGCTGGGCATTCAGCGCGTTGCCAAAGCCGGTGTCGGCGTCAATGATCACCGGCCTGTCCGTGCGATCCGCGATCAGCGCCATGGTGTCCGCCATCTCGGAGGCGGTGGTCAGGCCGATGTCCGGGCGGCCCAGCCTTGTGTAGGCCACGGCCGCGCCGGACAGATACAGCGCCTCGAACCCGGCCTCGCTGGCCAGGGCGGCGGTCAGCCCGTCATAGATGCCCGGGGCCACGAGGATCCGGTCAGTGGCCAGGCGGTCACGCAAGCTCATGCCGTGCCCTCCAGATAGGCGACGGTTTCGGCGCAGCTGGCCTGCGTGCCGAGCGACGCCAGCGACAGCAGCGTCGCTTCGTGGACCTCCGGCTTGAACGCCGCGCAGCCATCGGTCAGCAGCACGGTGTCAATGTTGCGCAGATGCGCGTCCCGCAGGGTGGAGGCCACGCCGCCATTGGTGACGATGCCGCCGATGATCAGCGTCTGGATTCCCAGGGCGCGCAGCACATATTCCAGCCGGGTCTGATACAGGGCGGAATAGGCCACCTTTTCAATCGTGTAATCCGCCGGCGCCAGGGCATCCACAAGGCTGTGGCCAAAGCCACCGGGCGCGAAATCCCCCTTGCCCAGGAACGGGCGCAGTTCCTTCAGATGCGTCGCGATCAGCGGCTCGCCCCCCGGGCCGGGCACCAGCGTGAACTGGGCGGAGATATAGGTGCCCCCCTTCGCCCGCAGCGCATCCCGCACCGGGGCGATGCGGGCGGGCAGGGCGGCAATGGCGTCTGCGCCCTGTCCCGCGCGGCCATAGGCGCCTTCGGGATGCAGGAAATCGTTTTGCAGGTCGATCGTCAGCAAGGCTGTCTGCGCGGGCGAAAAATGGGGGGATTTCATGGGTTACAGCCTTTCGATGATGGTGTTGCCGTGGGCATCCACGCGGCCCACAAGGCCCGGATCGATCAGAACGGTGGTGTCCGGCTGTTCCAGGATGGCCGGTCCGCGCACCTCTGCCCCCACGGGCAGGGACAGCCGGTCATAAAGCGCGGTGTCATGCCAACTGTCGCCGAAATGCACCGGGCGGCTGCCCTTGTAGGCGCCGTCCACGCTGCCGCCCTCTGGCGCAAGGGTGGCCAGGTCAAACTTCGGGCGCTGGCCGATGACCGCGCTGCGCAGGTTCATGACGCGCTGGACCCCGCCGGGCAAAAGCCGCCCGTAGGCCGCAAAATAGGCGGTCTCGAACGCGGCGCTGACCTGCTGGGCGCTGGGCGGGGTGATGGTGCCGTCCTCGGCAATGACCACGTCCAGCGGCACCGGCACGGTATGGGTCTGGCCCAGATAGGCCATGTCCAGCGCGAATTGCACCCGCCGCCCCTCGAACCGCGTGGCGGCGGCGTCCAGCATGGCGGCGCCCTGGTCGGCGTGGTCCTGCATGAACCGGCCCAGCGCATCCGTGTCCAGCGTGGCGACCGTGGCGTTCAGCGTCTGCACGAAATCATGGCGCATGTCGGCGATCACGCAGCCCAGCGCGGAGGTCACGCCGGGGTATCGCGGCACGATCGCGCGCGCCAAGCCCACGTCATCCAGCATGGCGCCCGTGTGCAGCGCCCCGCCGCCGCCGAAGGGCATGAAGGCAAAGCGTTTGGGGTCAAACCCCCGTTCGATGGAGACAAGCCGAATGGCCCCCGCCATGCGCGAGTTTGCAACGCGCAGGATGGCTTCGGCGGCCTGGATCGGGTCCAGGCCCAGCGGCGCGCCCACATGGGTGGCAATCGCCTCGCGCGCGGCATCCACATCCAGGCGGTCCAGCTTGCCGCCAATGGGGTTGTCCGCGTCGATCCGGCCCAGCACGACATTGGCATCCGTCACCGTGGGGCGGGTGTTGCCCTGCCCATAGGCCACCGGGCCGGGGGTGGAGCCCGCGCTTTCCGGGCCGATGTTCAGCAGCCCGCCCTTGTCCACCCAGGCGATGGAGCCGCCGCCCGCGCCGATGGTCGTGATCTCGATCATCGGCATGCGCACTGTCATGCCGAAATCCACGGAGGTTTCCGGCGCCAGCATGGACTGGCCCCCCGCAATCAGCGACACGTCGAAGGAGGTGCCGCCCATGTCGCCGGTGATGACATCCGGCAGGCCGGCCTGCGTGGCGATATGCGCGGCGGCGATGACCCCCGCCGCCGGGCCGGACAGCGCCGTGCGCACGGGCAGGCGGCAGGCTGTGTCCACGCCCATCACGCCGCCATTGGATTGCACGATCAGGAATTCGGACCCGAAGCCGCCCGCCCGCAGGGCCGCATCCAGCCGGTCGATATAGCCCGACACCTCCGGTTGCAGATAGGCGTTCAGCGCGGTGGTCGAAAACCGCTCGAACTCGCGGATCTCCGGCAGGATTTCCGAGGAGGCTGAGACATGCGCATTGGGCCAGATCGCGCGCAGCGCCTCTGCGGCAAGGGATTCGTTTTCAGGGTTGGCATAGGCATTGGCAAACAGGACGGCCACGGCCTCGCATCCGGCGTCCAGCAGGGCCTGGCCGGCCGCGCGCACCGCATCCAGATCAACCGCGGTGCGGATGGTGCCATCGGCCAGCGTGCGTTCCGGCACCTCCAGGCGCAGGTTGCGCGGCACGACGGGATCGAAATTGCCGCGCAGGCCCCAGGTGCGGGGCCGGTCCCGGCGGCGCATCTCCAGCACATCGCGCAGGCCCGCGGTGGTGATGACCCCGATCCGCGCGCCCTTGCGTTCCAGCAAGGCATTGGTGCCTGCGGTGGTGCCGTGAATGACGGCCTGCACGCTGGCCAGGTCATCGGTCAGCTGGCCGATGCCATCCAGAAACCCGCCCGATTGATCCGGGCGGGAGGTCGGCACCTTGGCCACGCGGGCGGTGCCGGTGGCATCATCCACCATGAAGATATCCGTAAAGGTGCCACCAACATCAACACCGATCACCTTGGAGCGGCTCATTGCGCGACCTCCTGCCATGAATTGCCATAAAGCCGCGTTGCCTCGGCCGCGCTCAGCGCCCCTTGTGCCACATCGCGGGCCACGGCCGCCGGGTCACGCGCATCCGCCGGGCCGTAGCCGCCGCCGCCGGGCGTTTCCAGCCGCACGGACTGGCCCTGCCGCAGCACGATGCCCCGCATCTTGGAGGCCAGCGGAGGCCGCGCCCAACCGTCGTCGGTTTCATAGGCAAAGTTGTTGAGCGCCGCTTCCCCGCCGCCTGCCACGCCCTTGGGGGCATGGCGGCCGCGTTCGCCGAACAGGAAGGCCTCGGCGCCGTTTTCCTCCAGCACCTCGATCTCATAGATCGCGCCCAGGCCGCCGCGATGCTGCCCCGCGCCGGCGCTGTCCGGGCGCAAGGCCCATTGGCGGAACATGACAGGGTAGGCGGCCTCCAGGATCTCCATCGGCGGGATGGTTGCCGTGGAAATGGGCGCATTGCCGTGGTTCAGCCCGTCGCCCTCGGCCGATCCGCCATGCCCGCCCCCGTAGAAGGAGAACATGACCCAGGGCTGGCCGTTGGATTTGCGCCCGGCGATCGCCAGCGCGTTGATCGTGCCATAGGCATTGGCCACCACCCGGTCCGGCGCCACCCCGGCAGCGGCGGAAAAGATCACATCAATCATGCGCAGGATCGTTTCGGTATATCCGCCCACGGGCGCGGGAAACTCCGCCGCCAACAGCGAGCCTTCGGGGATGCGCACATCGATCGGGCGCATCACGCCGGCATTGGCGGGCAGATCGGGGAAGATATGCTTGATGGCCACATAGGCGGTGGCCACCGCAGTGGGCAGGGCGATGTTCACTGGGCCCTGGCACCTGTCCGCCGTGCCGGCGAAATCCAGAACCATGCGGTCACCGGAGATTTCCAGCGCGACGCGGATGCGCAGGGCGGCATCGGTGATCCCGTCATTGTCCAGGAAATCCTCTGCCTCCCAGCGCCCGTCGGGCAGGCCGGCCAGTTCCGCCCGCATCAGGGCCTCGGCCCGGTCGGACAGCGCGCCCAGGGCGCTGTCCACCGTGGGTCCGCTGTATTCGGCCAGCAGCTCATCCATGCGTTTCACGCCCAGGTCCAGCGCACCCAGCTGCCCGTTCAGATCCCCCTCCGCCGAAAGCGGCAGGCGCGTGTTGCGCATCAGGATGTCGATGATGTCGGTGTTCACCACCCCGGCTCGGGCCAGCCGCACAGGCGGCAGCACGAAGGCCTCCTGGAAGGCATCCTTGGCCGCGGGGTTGTAATTGCCCGGCGCGCCGCCGCCCAGATCATGCCAGTGCCCGACAGAGGCCAGCCAGCAGAACAGCGCCCCCTCATGGTAATAGGGGCGGATGATGCGCATGTCGTTCAGGTGGGTGCCGCCCAGATGCGCGTCGTTGAAGATGAAGATGTCGCCGGGTTGGACCGTATCGCCGAACTTGTCGATCACCGCCTTCACGGCAAAGGACATCACGCCCACGAAGATCGGCAGCCCGGATTTGCCCTGAACCAGCGTATCGCCGGTGTCCCGATGATACAGCCCATGCGACGCGTCATGCGCCTCGGCGATGATCGGGTTGAAGGCGGCGCGGAACAGGGTGGCGTCCATCTCATCCGCGATCTGTTCCATCCGCCCGGCCAGAACCGCCAGGGTGATGGGATCTATGTCGGATGTGGTCTGGTCCTTGCTCATGGGCGCACCTCTGCGATGTCGTTCCAGACGTCCTGTTTCAGGATGACGTCACCGGCCACCTCGAAACGGTCGGTATAGCGGATGCCCTCGAACGGGGTGCCATCGGGCCATTCGCCGTAAAGCGTGCCGCGCACCCAGACCACCGTGGCCTCCGGGCCGGGGCAGGTGTCGATCCCCTCGATCGTCTTTATCACGAAGCGATAGCGCGGCCGTGCCCAGGCGATCAGCTCCTCCAGCGTGCGCATGGGGGCGGTGCCGGGAAAGGTCATGGTGAACTCAGGCGAAAGCCGCGCGCGCGCCGCGTCCAGATCCCGGGCTTCCATCTCTGCCAGATAGGCGCGGACGGTCTCGCCCGCGTCAGGCAGGGGCGGGGCGGGCTGGCGGCTGCTGCGGCCGCGCATGTAATTCTCTGGCGCGTGGTCCTTGATCAGGACGGTCACGGCCTCTGGCGGGGCGGGCAGTATGGTGCGGACTGAATCGGTCAGCAAACGGGCCAGCCGCTGTTTGGTTGCCGGATCGTAGCCTTGGATTACATGCACTTCGACGATTGGCACGCGCTGGCCTCCTTTTCAGTCAGACAGTTACCTGTATCATTGGTAATACAGGTTTTGCGGATCTGAAAAGACAAATTTCTTGATTTTGAAAAACCGCCTTGTAGGCTCCACTTCAAAGGAGCGGCGCATGAGAGATCAGCACACCCATTCATTGCCAGAAGGCGGCAAGGCCCGGCGGGTCTATCTGCTGCTGCGCGATGACGTGTTGTCCGGCACGCTGGCGCCCGGCGCGATGGTGGATGGCGAGACGCGCCTGGCGCAGCGCCACAGCGTCAGCCGCGTGACCGTGCGCCGCGCGCTGGAGGCGCTGGAGGCCGATGGGCTGATTG
>CBFHYV010000069.1:262-12806 GCA_965660085.1 uncultured Paracoccaceae bacterium | reverse complement strand
CGCGCTGCCACCGGCGGTCTGGCAGGCGGCGGGCCATTCGCTGCTGGTGGCGCTTGGCTCAACGGGTCTGGCGTTGGCCTGGGCGCTGGCGCTGGCCACCCGGCGGGGCGAATGGCTGAGCCTGCTGGGCATGGCGCTGTCACCGCTGGTGCTGGGAATCGGGCTGTTCCTGCTGCTGCGGGAAGTCACCGCACCCACGCAATGGGCGCTGGCCGTCACCGCCACGGTCAATGCGCTGGTCAGCCTGCCCTTTGCCACGCGCATCCTGCGCCCAGTGGCGGAACAGACCCGCACGGATCACGCCCGGCTGGCGCAGGCGCTTGGCCTGTCTGCCCGGATCTGGCTGTGGCGGATCCTGCTGCCCCGCCTGCGGCGCCCCCTGGGGTTTGCGGGTGGGCTGTGTGCGGCGCTGTCCATGGGGGATCTGGGCGTGATCTTGCTGTTTTCCGACCCGGACCGCGCGACCCTGCCGATGATGGTGCACCGGCTGATGGGCGCATACCGCATGGACCAGGCCGCCGGCGCCGCGCTGTTGCTGGTGCTGCTGAGCTTTGGTCTGTTTGCCCTGCTGGATTACGGAGGACGCGCCGGTGATCGCCGTTGAAGACCTGAGGATCGCGGCCCCGGGCTTTGCCCTGTGCGCCAACTGGCGGCTGGACGGCCCCGGCCATACCGCCGTGATCGGCCCGTCCGGCGCGGGCAAATCCACCCTGCTGGAGGTGCTGGCCGGGTTTCGCAAGCCCGCCGCGGGCCGAGTGTGGATGCAAGGCGCGGATGTGACCGGCCGCGCCCCGGCGGACAGGCCCGCCGCGATGCTGTTTCAGGACAACAACCTGTTCCCGCACCTCAGCCTGCTGGACAACCTGCGCCTTGTGCTGCGCCCGCGCGGCGGGCGGCTGACAGCGGCCGAGCGCGCGCGGATTACAGACCTGCTGGCAGAGCTTGGCCTGGGCGCGCTGGACCATCGCCTGCCCGGCAGCCTGTCCGGCGGACAAAGGGGCCGCGCCGCGCTGGCCCGCGCCCTGCTGCAAGACAAACCCATCCTGCTGTTGGATGAACCCTTCGCCGCGCTTGGCCCCGCCCTGCGGGCGGAAATGCTGGATCTGGTCAAGCGCAGCACGGCCCAACGCGGCGCGCGGGCGCTGCTGGTCACCCACAACCCGCGCGAGGCGCAGGATTTCGCGCAGCGGACACTCCTGGTGGCTGACGGCAAAGCCCATGCCCCACAAGACACGCGCACACTGTTTGCCGATCCGCCCGCGGCGCTGCGGCGCTATCTTGGCCCCGGGATGCCGTGATTTTCTGCAATGCGGCATCAGAACCGGCCCGAGTGTCGTCCCGCTGTCACACGACTCACGCATAAGGCGAGCAATCGCGGCACGCCGCGTCAGCCATTTGATCCTGAGATTTCAGTCGCTGCTTTCAGTAGGAAAACCACGCGGAGGGCCTCGCCTTCCGCGTTTTTCTTTGGCCCCGGCTATGCAGGTGCAGAAAAGCGGGTATTCCGGCGGCGACCTTGCTGCACCGCAGCATTGCGCCTAGCTAGTCGCCTATCGGAAACACGACCGAAACAGGAGCACCCCATGGCCGATATTACCGCATCACACAGCAGCGCTCCCCGCGCCGCGCAGAGCCTTGGCGACCGTATCATTCAGATCATGGCGGATTGGGCTGAACGCACCCCACGGATGCGCAAGCTGCGCGCCCTGTCCGCCCTCTCGGACGAAGAACTGGCCGCGCGCGGTCTGCGCCGGCAGGACATTCCGCGCGTTGTCCTGGCGGATGCGCTGTATCTGTAACCTCACCGGGTTGGCAGAGTGACAAAAGCCGCGCGGGGGCCTCCCGCGCGGCTTTTGGTTTTATCCAGGGCACGGCGGCGCGGTCAGAAGCGGTCCAGCAAGCGTTCCAGATACTCCAGTTCTTCCTCCGGCCGCTCGCCCTCGCCGCTGCGGCGGCGGATTTCGTCCAGCAGTTCACGCGCCCGGCGGTAAACATCCTCGCCCTGCAACAGCTCATCATCGGTGCCCAGCTGGCCATTGGTGCCGGGGCTGCGGCCCAAGGGGTCACGCTGTTCGCCGGGGTCCTGACCCTCGGCAAAGCCTTGCTGGCCGCTGCCTTGCTGCTGTTCCTGCGCCAAGGCTTCGCCCAGATCGCGGATGCCTTCGCGCAGCGCCTCCATCGCCTCTGACTGGCGGTCAATGGCCTCGGGCAGATCACCATCGCGCAGCGCCTGTTCGGCCCCTTCCATCGCGCCCTCGGCACGGCCGAGGGATTCTCTCGCGCGCTCACCGGCTTCGCCGCCCACACCGGGCAGGTTGTTGCGCTGGCGGTTCAGCTCTTGCCGCAGGGCGCCCTGGCGGTCAGACAGCGTACCGGCAAGATCCTGCCCCTCGCCTTCGCCCTGACCTTGTCCTTGCTGACCCTGGCCTTGGCCCTGCCCCTGTCCTTGGCCGGGCTGCTGCCCCTGCTGGCCCTGACCTTGCTGCCCCTGTCCGGGTTGCTGGCCTTGCTGGCCGGGCTGCTGGCCAAACTGGTCCTGCAGATCGCGGAAGGCATCATCGCTGAGCTGTTGCTGATCCCGCAGGGTTTCTGACAGCCCCTCCATCGCCTGCTGGCCGGGGGAGGGCTGGCCCTGCCCTTGGGTCACCTGCATGTTCTCCATCATCTGGCGCAGCTGTTCCAGTGCCTCCATGGCCTCGTCCATGCGGCCCTGTTCCATCAGCTCCTGGATGCGGTCCATCATCCGCTGCAGGTCATTCTGGGTCATCTGCATGGTGTCCGGGTCCATGGGCTGGGCCATCTCCGGGTCTTGGGCGGATTGCGCATCGCGTTGGGATTGCTGGGCCAGTTGCCGCAGATAGTCGTTGGTGGCCTCGCGCAGCTCCTGCATCAGCTCTGCGATTTCCTCGTCAGAAGCCCCGTTGCGCATGGCCTGTTCCAGCCGTTCCTGCGCACGGCGCAGCCGGTCCTGCGCATCCGCAAGGTCGCCTTCCTCGATGGTCAGGGCCAGTTCCCACAGCGCCTCGGCGATCTCATCGCGTTGCGGCGCGGTCAGCCCATGCTCGGACAGGCGCTCCAACCGGCGGCGGATGGTGTCATAGCGCAAGAAGGTAGTGGAGGATCGGAACATCCCGTCCGGGTCAAAGGCCACCGCCCGCAGCAACCGCGCCGTATCCGCCGCATTGTCCCGTGACCACAGCAGGGCCTGACGCTGTTCGATGATCGCCGCGGCCAGCGGGTCAAAGAAACGCCGCCCGGGCAGGGTGATGACCTCAGGCTCGGACCGGGCGGTCTGGCCGGCGGCATCTTCGGCCTCCAGCGTCAGCACCACGGGCAGGTTCGCCCAGGGGTGGCGGGAGAAATCCTCAACCAGCGCCTCCGTGAACGCGGCCCGGTCGCCGGAGATGGGCAGCGGCAGGTCGCGCAGGATCTCCGCGCGCGGCTCGGGCGGCGGGGTGCGGCCATAGCGGCGGTCCACCTCCGCCAGTGCCAGGGTGAAGCTGGCGCGGGCCGCGACCACGCCGTGATCGTCCTCTGCGGCAAAGGGCAGGGTCATCTGCCCGTCGAATTCCACGGAGACATCGCCATCGCGGCGGATCTGCGGGGCGGCATCGGGGCGCATGGCCACGGCCCAGAGCCGCCCGCCCTCGCCCGCGATCTCCAGCTCGCCGGATTGCTGCACCTCGAACTCCCGCGCGGCGCTGGCGGCCTCCTCCGTCGCCACTGGGGCGCCGGAGACCGTCTCGCGCAGGGACAGCGCCCCCTCTACCCCGTAGAAGCGCACAGTCACGCGGCTGCCCTGCGGCACGCGCATCTGCGCGGCGGTGATGTCATTGAGGTATAGCGCCGGCAGGCGCGTGTAGGCCGGCGGCTCCACCCAGCCTTCCCAGACGGGGCCGGAGGTCAGCGCCGCAGCGGACCCGCCTAGGCTGGTGACCGACTGCGCCCGCCAGATGGAGCCGAAGAGCAGCCCCACCACCAGCAGCAGCAGGGCCATGTAGCGCAAGGCAAAAGGATCACGCCGCGCCTGGGACAGCGCCGGGCGCACGGGCCGGGCCAGGCCCAGCCGGGCGCGCATCCGCGCCTGATGCGCGGCCCACAGCCCATCGGTGCCGGCATCGCCCACCACGGCGTTCACGTCCATCACCGCCTGGATGGGGCGGCCGGGCAGGGTGGCGTCCAGACGTTCCAATGCCTCGGCGCGGCGGGGCCAGCGCAGGTTCAGCCCGCCCCAGACAGCCGCCGCCAGTACGGCCGCCGCCCAGACCGCGCCTGCGGTCAGAACCGCCCCGCGCGCCATGCCATCCTGCACACCCAGCATCAGCGCCGCGGCGGCCACGCACAACAGCGCCCACAGCGGCCAGAAGGCCCGCGTGACACGTTCCGCCACCAGTCCCGCGTAGGTCAGCGCGAGCGGCCATCGCAGCGTCGCCAGATCAGCGTCGGTCGATGCGTGTCGCGCCATGGAAACCTCCTCGCAGGATTACTGCGCAGGGGTCTCCCCCTGCAGCCATTCGGGGATGGTATCGCGCGAGATGATTTCGTCAAAGCTTGGCCGTGCCCGAATGACAGCGAATTGATCGTCCTGCACCAGCACCTCGGGGATCAGGGGGCGGGTGTTGTATTCGCTGGACATCACCGCGCCATAGGCCCCGGCGGAGCGGAAGGCGACCAGGTCATCCGCCTGCAGCGGCGGCATCTGGCGCCCCTTGGCAAAGGTATCCCCGGATTCGCAGACCGGGCCGACGATGTCATAAGGCGCCTGGTCCGCGGCAACGGGGGCCTGCACCACGGGCACGATGTCATGATGGGCGTCATACATCGCCGGGCGGATCAGGTCATTCATGGCGGCGTCCAGGATCAGGAAATTCCGCCCCTCCCCCGATTTCACATAGATCACGCTGGACACCAGGATGCCCGCATTGCCCGCGATCAGGCGGCCCGGCTCGATCTCGATCTCGCAGCCCAGATGCCCCAGCGTGCGCTGGATCATGGCGCCATAATCGGTGGGCAGCGGCGGGGCGGTGTTCGATTGTTCATAGGGAATGCCAAGCCCCCCGCCCAGGTCCAGGCGCTGGATGTCATGGCCATCGGCGCGCAGCTGCTCGGTCAGCTCCGCGACCTTGGCATAGGCGGCCTCAAAGGGCGCAAGCTCGGTCAGCTGGCTGCCGATATGCACATCGATCCCCACCACCTTCAGCCCCGGCAGCGCGGCGGCCTCGGCATAGACCTCCCGCGCGCGGGCGATCGGGATGCCGAACTTGTTTTCCGATTTGCCGGTGGCGATCTTGGCGTGGGTCTTGGCGTCCACATCGGGGTTCACGCGCACGGTGATCGGCGCGACAGTGCCCAGGGATTGCGCGATGTCAGAGATCACGCGCATCTCCGGCTCGCTCTCAACATTGAACTGGCGGATGCCACCTTCCAGCGCGCTGCGAATCTCTGCGCGGGTCTTGCCCACGCCGGAAAAGACAATGCGGTCCCCCGGCACGCCAGCCGCGCGCGCGCGGGCATATTCGCCGCCGGACACCACATCCATCCCTGCGCCCAGATCGGCCAGGATGCGCAGGATCGCCTGGTTGGAGGCCGCCTTCATCGCATAGCAGACCAGATGCGGCATCCCGGCCAGGGCCTCGTCAAACAGCCGGAAATGGCGGGTCAGCGTGGCGCGGGAATACAGGTAGAACGGCGTGCCCACCTGCCGGGCAATCCGGGGCACGGGCACATCTTCGGCGCAGAGCACACCGTTGCGATACAGAAAATGGTCCATCCCGAAGATCCCCCGCTGGTTCGTCCGGCCTAGCTAGCGCAAAGCACCGCGGGCGAAAACGGCAAATCGCGCCAGCGGGATGGCCCGCGCGTGCCGCGGTCCGCCCCGGCGCGGCGGGCAAGCGTCAGCTGCCCGGCAGCAGCGCCGCAATGACGGCCTTCGCGCTGTCAGAGGCCCAGTCGGCATCGCCGCGCAGCCGCGCGACCTCTTCGCCCTCGGGGTTCAGCAGCACGGTGATCGGCAGGCCCAGCACCGCCATCTGCCGCGCCAGCGCCTGCTGCGGGTCCCGGTGCAGGGGCAGGTTCTCCACCCCGATTTCATCGAAGAACCGCTGCATGCCCTCGGGCGCGTTGCGGCCCGTGGCGATGGTGACCACCTCGAAGGTCTCGCCGCCCAGCTCCGCCTGCAGCTCTGACAGGGCGGGCATTTCCTTGCGGCAAGGCGCGCACCAGGTGGCCCAGAAATTCACCAGCACCCATTTGCCACGATAGCTGTCCAGCGACACGGGCGCGCCGTCAAACTGCATGAAGGCCGCATCCCCCGCCGCCTTGGGCGTGGCGTGGAAATTCAGCTTCTTCATGTCGCCCGTGCGCAGCGCGGCGGCGGTTTGCACATCGGCTTGTGCCGGAATTGCAAGCCCGGCCAGCGCGGTATAGATCAGTGCCAGAAATACGCGTCTCACTTCAGCCCCCTCAAAGGATCCCGCATGTCTTCCAAAACCTCGAACCAGATGTGGGGCGGCCGGTTCGCCGCCGGTCCCGATGCGATCATGGAAGCGATCAATGCCTCCATCGGGTTCGACAAGCGGCTGGCTGCACAAGACATCGCCGGATCCAGGGCCCATGCCGCCATGTTGGGCGCCACGGGCATTGTGAGTCCTAGTGACGCCGAGACGATCCGGGAAGGGCTTCTCACGGTCTTGTCAGAGATCGAGGCGGGCGAGTTCACCTTTTCCGCCGCCCTGGAAGACATCCACATGAATGTGGAGGCCCGGCTGAAGGACCTGATTGGTGAACCGGCAGGCCGGCTGCACACTGCGCGGTCCCGCAATGACCAGGTGGCCACCGATTTCCGCCTGTGGGTGCGTGACCAGCTGGACGCCGCCGATGCCGCGCTGACCGCGCTGATCTCCGCGCTGCTGGATCAGGCAGAGGCCGGCGCGGATTGGGTGATGCCGGGCTTTACCCACCTGCAGACGGCCCAGCCCGTCACCTGGGGCCATCACATGATGGCCTATGTGGAAATGTTCGCCCGGGATCGCAGCCGCGTGCGTGACGCCCGCGCCCGCATGAACGAATCCCCCCTGGGCGCGGCGGCGCTGGCGGGCACGGGCTTTGCCATCGACCGCCACATGACCGCCAGCGCGCTGGGGTTTGACCGCCCCATGGCCAACAGCCTGGATGCCGTCAGCGCGCGGGATTTCGCGCTGGAATTCCTGGGCGCCGCCAGCATCAGCGCCGTGCACCTCAGCCGCCTGGCCGAGGAGCTGGTGATCTGGTCCTCCGCCCAGTTCCGCTTTGTCACGCTGTCTGACCGGTTCTCCACCGGCTCATCCATCATGCCGCAGAAAAAGAACCCCGACGCGGCAGAGCTGATCCGCGCCAAGATCGGCCGCATCATGGGCGCCAATGTGGCCCTGACCCTGGTGATGAAGGGCCTGCCGCTGGCCTATTCCAAGGACATGCAGGAAGACAAGGAACAGGTGTTTGATGCGGCGGACAACTGGCTGCTCAGCCTCGCCGCGATGGAGGGGATGGTCCGCGACATGACCGCAAACCGCGACGCGCTGGAAGCCGCCGCCGGCAGCGGGTTTTCCACCGCGACCGACCTTGCGGACTGGCTGGTGCGCGAGCTCGGCATGCCTTTCCGGCAGGCCCATCACGTCACCGGCAGCCTCGTGGCACTGGCAGAGGCGCGCGGCGTCGATCTGCCGGATCTCACGCTGGCGGAAATGCAGGGCGTGCATGGCCAGATCACCGATGCGGTCTACACTGTGCTGGGGGTGCACAACTCTGTCGCCTCCCGCACCAGCTATGGCGGCACCGCGCCCGCCCAGGTGCGCGCGCAGATCGCCCGCTGGAAGGAGATGCTGACATGAAACGCCTGGCCGCCCTTGGCCTGATGACCCTCCTAGCCGCCTGCGGCGCGGACGGAGAGCCCGTGCGCCCGAAGATGGACGCCAACCTCAGCATCGGCACCAGCGGTGTGCGCGCCGCAACCGGCATCCGCCTTGGCCCGGTGCGCGTGGGGGTGGGGCTGTGATCCTGCGGCTGGCCTATCTGGCGCTGGCCATCTGGGGCGCCATTCACCCGATGTCCTATTTCGTGGCGTGGTTCAACGAACACGGCTGGCAACTGGGGCCGATGATCGACGCCTGGTATGTCAATGACGCCACCAGCGGCCTTGTCTGGGATCTGACCATCGCCGCACTGGCCCTGACGCTGTGGGTCGTGGCGGAATGCGTGCAGCGGCGGGATTGGCTGGGCCTGCTGGCCATTCCGGCCACCTTCTGCATCGGGGTCAGCTGCGGCCTGCCGCTGTATCTGTTCCTGCGCAGCCGCGCCCGCGGCTGACACCGGTGCAGGGCCAGCGCCGGATCAGCGCCGCCCCTGCACCGCAATGCGCAAGAAGGCGCGTTCCACCAGCCCGCGCGCCGGGGCCGTCTGCCCGGCCGAACGCAGGCTCAGATCCGCATCCAGCAAGGTGCGCAGCGCCGCTTCCAGCTTGTGCAGGCCAAAGGCCTGCGCCTGCCGCAGCATCTTGTCCCGCCGCGGGCCAAAGACCGGCGGCCGCAGCCGCCCGATGCCCGCCGCGGCACCATCGGGGTGGCTGGCCACCCGGTGCAACTGCCGCAAATGACGCTCTGCCATGATCAGCAGGGTCACGGGCGCCACGCCCTGCCCCTCCAGCCGGATCATCAGCGGTGCGATCCGGTCCAGATCCGCACCCATCATCGCATCGATCACCTCATCCACCCCGGCCTCCAGGCTCGCAGGCGCGCAGGCCTCGATCTCGGCCACGGTCAGCGGCGCGGTGTCCTGGTATTTATAGAGCGCGATCTTCTCCACCGTCTGGCGGAAATCGCCTGGCTCCAGCATCCGCGCCAGGCCATGCAGCATTTCCTGCGCGTCGCCGCTGGGCGCGCCCAGCCCGGCATCCTGCAGGATCTGCGCGGTTTCCGCGCGTGAGGGCGGATCGGCATAGACACCGGCCGCATAGGCCTTGGGATGCGCCTCGAACAGTTTGCGCAGGGCAGAGCCCTTCTTCAGCGCACCAGCCGTCACCACAACATAGGCATCGCCCGGCGCCCAGTCCGCCAGGGCACGTTCCAGCGCGGGTGCGGCGGCGTCCGGGGCCTGTTCCACGAAAGCCACGCGCGCGCCGGGAAAAAACCCACGCGCCTTCACCGCATCCACCACCAGCGCCGGGTCCCGCCGCAGATCCGCCCCCGCTAGCCTGTCCAGCCGCATGTCCTTCTCCGCGTCCGGCCCGGCCAGCGCGGCAATCACCTGCTGGCGGCGCTGGGCCACCCGCATGGCGTCATCGCCATAGATCAGGACCCCGGCCTTGTCCGTGGCAGGCCGCGCGAAATACGCCAGCGCATCGCGGGCCGACAGCTTCACCGCAGACCACCGCCGGCAGCAAACAACACCAGCCGGTCCACCACCGCATCCGCCAACATCACGGACAGCCGCCGCGCCGCATCCCGCTCTGCCGCCAGCGTCGCCACCGTGGACCCCGTAGCCGAGGCAGAGGCAAAGGCCCGCACGGTGCCTTCGGTCAACACCACCCCACTGCCCAAGTCAATCAGCGCGTACTCTGTCACGCCAATCTGCTGATACAGCGTCGCGCGCTCATCCGCCGTGGTGCCCAGACCCTGCCGCTGCCGGTCCGTGCGGATGCGCAGGGCATAGTCCGGCCGCACCGCCCGGCCCAGGCGCGCCTCCAGCCGCTGGCGCAACTGCTCATCCTCGCGCGTCTGAACGGCCTCCAGCCCCACGCGCCCCTGCAGGCTAGCGCCCCCGCCACCCGGCCCATAGACCGGGGCAAAGCCGCACCCCCCAAGCACCAGCAGCAGCCCAAGGGCCAGAAGGCGGCGCCTAGATGACCACATTCACAATGCGTCCCGGCACAACAATCACCTTTTTCGGCGTCTTGCCCTCCAGCGCGCGCTGCACGGCCTCCTGCGCCAGCGCCTCGGCCTCGATGGCCTCCTTGGCCATGTCCCGCGGCACGGTGATCTCCGCCCGGCGTTTGCCATTGATCTGAATGGGCAGGGTCACGCTGTCCTCAACCAGCATGGCCGGATCCGCCTTCGGCCAGGGCGCATTGGCCACAAGGCCGGCCCCGCCCAGCATCTGCCAGATCTCCTCAGACAGATGCGGGGTCATGGGCGCCATCAACTGCGCCAGCACCCGCATGGCCTGCTGCCGCGCCTGCGCCCCGGCGCGGGACTTCTGCAACAGGTTGGTAAAGGCATAGAGCCGCGCGATCGCCGCGTTGAACCCGAAACTGTCCACACCCTGCGTGACATCGTGAATGGCCTTGTGCATCTCGCGCAGCAGCGCGTCATCCTCGGCACTGGCGGGCGCATCGGACGCGGCAATCTCGCTCGCCATGCGCCAGACCCGCGCCAGATGCTTGTGCGCCGCCTCCGCGCCAGAGGCCGTCCACTCCACATCCCGCTCCGGCGGGCTGTCAGACAGCACGAACCACCGCGCCGTATCCGCACCGAAAGTGGCGATGATCGTCATCGGATCCACCACGTTCTTCTTGGATTTGGACATCTTGGCCGAGGGCACGACCTCCACAGCCGTCCCATCCGCCAGAAACGCGGACCCATCGCGCAATGCCACATCCTCGGGGAAGTGATACACAGGCCGCCCCTGCGCATCGCGCGTCTGGTAGATCGCATGGGTCACCATGCCCTGCGTGAACAGCGCGTCAAACGGCTCTTTCGCGCTCTCCGGCAGATGCCCGCAAATCTGCATCGCCCGCGCAAAGAAGCGCGAATACAGCAAATGCAGGATCGCATGCTCGATCCCGCCAATATACTGATCCACGTTCATCCAGTACTCCGCCTCGGCCAGATCCGTCGGCGTCTGCGCCCGCGGCGCGGTAAAGCGCGCGAAATACCACGAACTGTCCACGAACGTGTCCATCGTGTCCGTCTCCCGCCGCGCTGCCGCCCTGCAGGCCGGGCACACACACTCCCGCCATGTCGGATGCCGGTCCAGCGGATTGCCCGGCGTGTCAAAGCTCACGTCATCCGGCAGACGGATCGGCAGGTTCGCCTTCTTCTCCGGCACGACCCCACAAGCATCGCAATGCACCACCGGGATCGGACAGCCCCAGTAGCGCTGCCGCGACAGGCCCCAGTCACGCAACCGGAACTTGGTCACACCCGTGCCCCATCCCTCGGCCTCGGCCTTGGCAATGGTCGCATCGATCGCCGCCTCGCCGGTGGCCACGTCCAGCCCCGCAAAATGGTCAATCCACTGCACCGCATCCGTCTTCGGCGGCACAAAGGCCGCGCCCCCGGCTTCGGGCGCAAGAAACCCGTCCTGCTTTCCTCTTGCCTCAAATACCTCGGGGGGCGCGGGGGGCTGGCCCCCCGCTGGCACATCCGCCCCCACAGGCACAAAGGTGGACCGAACGGGCAACCCGTATTTCCGCGCAAAATCCAGATCCCGCTGGTCATGCGCCGGGCAGGCAAAGATCGCACCCGTGCCGTAATCCATCAGGATGAAATTCGCGACCCAGACCGGCAGCTCCCAGTCCGGGTTCAGCGGGTGGCGCACGCGCAGACCCGTGTCAAAGCCCAGCTTCTCCGCCTTTTCCAGCGCCTCTTCCGTGGTGCCGCCCTTGCGCATTTCGGCCACGGCGGCGGCCAGGTCGGGATTGTCCGCCTCCAGCGCGCGCGTCACCGGATGGTCGGGTGACAGGCCCACGAAGCTCGCCCCCATCAATGTGTCGGGCCGCGTCGTATATACCTCGATCGGCGCGCCGCCGTCCACACGCTCAAAGGCAAATTGCAACCCGCGTGACTTGCCGATCCAGTTGGCCTGCATCAGCTTCACCTTGGCGGGCCAATTGTCCAAACCGTCAATCGCGCTCAGCAGCTCTTCGGAGAAATCAGAGATCTTGAAGAACCACTGCGTCAGCTCGCGCCGCTCCACCTCGGCGCCGGAACGCCAGCCCTTGCCATCGATCACCTGCTCATTGGCCAGAACGGTCATATCCACCGGGTCCCAGTTGACCACCGCGTTCTTGCGATAGACCAGCCCCTTTTCCAGGAAATCGATGAACAGCGCCTGCTGCTGGCCGTAATACTCCGGATCGCAGGTGGCGAACATGCGGCTCCAGTCCAGGCCAAAGCCCAGCGGCTTCATCTGCGCCACCATCGTGTCGATGTTGTCGTAGGTCCAGTCCTTGGGGTGGCCGCCGCTGGCCATGGCCGCGTTCTCCGCCGGCATCCCGAAGGCATCAAACCCCATCGGGTGCAGCACGTTATGCCCGGTGGCCAGCTTATAGCGCGCGATCACGTCGCCCATCGTGTAGTTGCGCACATGCCCGATGTGGATGCGCCCAGACGGGTAGGGGAACATCTCCAGCACATAATACTTGGGCTTGTCGGCGCTGCGGCGGGCCTCGAAGGTTCCGGCCTCGTCCCAGGCGGCCTGCCATTTCGGTTCGATCACGGACGGGTCATAGCGCGACATGAGGCTTCCTTCGGGCGGTATGCAGTAAGCGGGTCAGGGTTCGCGCGCGGTG
>CBFHYV010000069.1:0-252 GCA_965660085.1 uncultured Paracoccaceae bacterium | reverse complement strand
GGCCGCCCCCGCCACGGGGTAAAGGGGCGCGCAGCCCTACAGCATCGCCTTCAGCGCGCGGGCATGGTCCGGCGTGGCGGCCAGGGTGTCGGCGGCCAGCGCATGCGCGGCGGCCATCAGTTCCTCGGCGGGCACGATCTGTTGCACCAGCCCCCAGGTCAGCGCCTCCTCGGCGGGGATCTTCTGACCCGCCAGCAGGATCATCCGCGCCCGCGCCGGGCCAACCAGTGCCACCAGCCGCGCCGGGTCCGA
>CBFHYV010000068.1:0-12843 GCA_965660085.1 uncultured Paracoccaceae bacterium | reverse complement strand
CGTCCTGGCCCAGTTCACCCAAGGCCAGATCACCCGCGGCAGTCACCGCCCGGTCACCCGGGCAGCAGCATGTGGCGGTTCACATCCTTGTAGAGCAAATAGCGGAACGGACCCGGGCCACCGGCATAGCACGCCTGCGGGCAAAAGGCGCGCAGCCACATGAAATCACCGGCCTCGACCTCGACCCAATCCTCGTTCAGGCGGTAGGCGGCCTTGCCCTGCAGGACATACAGCCCGTGTTCCATCACATGGGTTTCCAGAAAGGGGATCACGCCGCCGGGCTGAAAGGTGACGATGGTCACATGCATGTCATGGCGCAGATCGGCGGGATCCACGAAACGCGTGGTGGCCCAGCGGCCCTCCGTGCCCGGCATCGCGCTGGGGGCAATCTCGGCCTCGTTGGTCACGAAAGGCTCTGGCGCATCAAGGCCGGGCGCGGGCACATAGAGTTTGCGGATCCAGTGAAAGCTCAGCGGCGCATCGCCATCATTGTGCAACTGCCACGCCAACCCCGCGGGCAGGTAGGCATAGCCCCCCGGCCCCATATGATGGGTCTGGTCCGCAAACCGCAGCACGGCCTGCCCCGACACCACGAACAGCACCGCCTGCGCCTGCGGGTCCGTCTCTGGCGTGTCAGACCCGCCGCCGGGCTGGACCTCCATGATATATTGCGAAAACGTCTCGGCAAAGCCGGTCATGGGCCGGGCCAGCACCCACAGGCGCGTGCCCTGCCAGCCGGGCAGAAAGCTGGTGACGATATCGCGCATCGTGCCGCGCGGAATGACGGCATAGGCAGTCTTGAACACCGCGCGATCTGTCAGCAGCGTGTCCTGCCCCGGATGCCCGCCGGTCGGGGTGTAGTAGGATCGGTTCATGCAGGTGCCCTCCCTGTGGCGTCAAACGGCGCGGCGGGCCTGCGGTGCTGTCAGTCCCTGTCGGCCTCGTCCACAAGGCGGCGGATCCAGTCCACCATCAGCACAGCCGCCGCCCCCGTCACCGGCCACAGGACGATCAACACGGTATCGAGCGAAAAATAGGCTTCGCCGAACAGGCGCGATGCGCTGTGGATGATCAAGGTGTTCACCGCGACGGCGGTGTAGATCAACCCCCAGCACAGCAGAAACAGTTTATGGAAAGGCCAGCGAGAGGCCCCTTTCCAACCGCGCTCGTCCTTGTCTTTCTTGCTCATGCGACCTCCGTGCGCGCGCAGCATATCCCATCCGGCGCGGTCCGGCAAAGCGGTTCGGCGACACAGTCCGCGCCGGCGGCGGGGGATGGCCGACTGTTGGGCGGCTCAGCGCGGGCCCATGCGGATTGCGCCATCCAGGCGGATGACCTCGCCGTTCAGCATGGGGTTTTCCACGATATGCTGCACCAGCCGGCCAAATTCCGACGGGTCGCCCAGGCGCGCCGGGAAGGGCACCTGCCCACCAAGGCTGTCCTGCACCTCTTCGGGCAGGCTGGCCAGCAATGGGGTGCGGAACAGGCCCGGCGCAATGGTGCAGACGCGGATGCCATGGCTGGCCAGATCGCGTGCCATGGGCAGGGTCATGCCGACGATGCCGCCCTTGGAGGCCGAATAGGCCACCTGGCCGATTTGCCCTTCATACGCGGCAACAGATGCCGTGTTGACGATCACACCCCGACCGCCATCGGCGGTCAGGGGCTCGTTCTGCGCCATGGCGGCGGCGGCCTGGCTGGCCACGTTGAACGACCCGATGAGGTTCACGCCGATGGTGCGGGCAAACAGCGCCGGATCATGCGGCGCGCCCTTGGACACCATCTTGGCCCCCGTGCCGATGCCCGCGCAATTCACCGCGATATGCAAGCCGCCCGCGGCCAAGAGGATCTGCGCGATGGCCTTGGCAACGGCATCGGAATCAGCCACGTTCACGGGCAGGAAATCCGCATCCAGGTCCCGGGCGCGCGCGGCGCCGGTCTCGGCATCAAGATCCAGAAGAAAGACGCGCGCGCCGACCGCGCGCAGCACCGTTGCTGTGGACAGCCCAAGCCCGGAGGCGCCCCCAGTCACCAGCGCGACGGTTTCGGTGTTGATCTGCATGGCGGCTCTCCTGTGTGGTCCGGCGCCAAACTGCCCCCAAGCGCGCGGCGGCGCAAGGGGGTCAGGCGGCGCGCCAGTGGCCCGCCTGACGGACCCGGCCGCGCAGCAGTCCCCCGTCCACCGTCAGGGCCACAAGGCCGAAGGCTGCGGCGAGCCCCAACAGCGCCTCTGGCTGCGCTGCGGTCACGGCACGGGCCATCTGCCCCCCGATCCCGCCATCGGCCACCAAAGCCTCGACCACCAGGATGCCGCCACAGGCGCGGCGAAAGCCGCTGCGCGCGGCACACCAGACATGGGGCGCCAGCTGTGGCCAGATCACATGACGCGACACAGCGGCCCCCGTCATCTGATACAGGCGCGCCATGTCCAGAACGTCCTGATCCAGACCGCGCCGCGCCGCCCGGATGCCCGGCGCCAGCTTGCCGACCATCGGCAGCGCCACTGCCAAGGGCGCGATCCAGGGCGCCCAGAAGGCACACAGCAGCCCCGCCAGCGCCACCGGCACCCGCGACACCATATCCAGCCAGGGCCCGACCCACCGGCTGAACCGGGCGGACTGGCCCATGCGCAGCCCGCAGACCACGGCAAGGCCGAGCGCCAGCCCCCAGGCCAGCAGCACGTGCGCCAGCGTGATCGCCAAGGGCGGCCAGAGCGTACCGGACGCCGCCGCCTGGATCAGCCAGGCAAGGACGGCCCAGGGGCTGGGCAGCAGATCAGGGCGGGCCAGCACGGCAGCCAGCCCCGCCCAGCCCAGCAGGGCCAGGCAAACCGCCAGCAGGACCGAGCCCGCGCTTCGGTCCGAGGCATAGGGCCCGTGACCTTCCGCCATCCCGCCCGCGCCCCGCGCGCCCCGGGCCGGATCAGCCGGCCGCAGCCACGGCGCGACGGGTCATCACCGCAACCAGATGCGCCCGATAGGCCGGGGTGCCGTGCAGATCACCGATCATGCCATCGGCCGGCAGGCTCAAACCGTCCAGCGCGGATGCGGAAAACTCCGCCGACAGCGCGGCCTCGGCCTCGGCCCAGCGGAAGACGCCTTCCTCCGACGCGCCGGTGACCGCAACGCGCACACCATCGGCAAAGCGGGCCACGAACACCCCCACCAGCGCAAAGCGCGACGCGGGCTGTTCAAACTTCACATAGGCTGCCGCTTGCGGCACGGGAAAGCGGACCTCAGTGATGATCTCGCCTTCGTCCAGCGCCGTGGCGAACATGCCCTGGAAATAGTCATCCGCCGCGATGGCACGGGCATTGGTCACGATCTCCGCGCCAGAGGCCAGCGCCGCCGCCGGATAGCAGGCCGAGGGGTCATTGTTGGCGAGGCTGCCGCCAATGGTGCCGCGGTTGCGCACTGCCGGATCGCCGATCTGCCCAGCCAGCGCGGCCAGTGCGGGATAGTCCTGCGCGGTTTCGCGGGCCACCACGGCATGACGCGTTGCGCCGCCGATGGCGATGCGCCCGTCATCCATGCGGCACACCCCCTGGATTTCGGGGATGCCCGTCAGGCTGACCAGAACCGAAGGCTGCGCCAGGCGCTGTTTCAGCGTGGGGATCAGCGTCTGCCCGCCCCCCAGCGGCTGGGCCTCTTCCTGTTTCAGGGCAGCAACGGCATCGGCCACGTTGCCGGGGCGCGAAAATTCGAAAGAATACATCTTCATCCTCCTTGTGGGGGACGGGGCGCTGCCCTCTGTCCCGCCGGATCATCCGTCCTGGCCCGCCCTGCCCCAGAGTTATGGCGCGGGGCGGTGCCTTGGTTATCTGTTGCCCGTCAGCCCTGCATCGCGGCCCAGACACGGGCGGGCGTTGCGGGCATGTCGATATGGGTGACATTGTGGCCGCCCGATTGCAGCGCATCCACCACCGCGTTGATGACGGCGGGCGGGCTGCCGATGGCGCCGGCCTCGCCACAGCCCTTCACGCCCAGCGGGTTGTGGGTGCAGGGCGTCTGGCAGGAATGATCCACGCTGAAATTCGGCAGATCATCGGCCCGCGGCATCGCGTAATCCATGTAGGAGGCGCTGAGCAGCTGGCCGTTTTCATCATAGACGCAGTTTTCCAGCAGCGCCTGGCCAATCCCCTGCGCCAGTCCGCCATGCACCTGCCCTTCGACGATCATGGGGTTGACGACATTGCCGAAATCATCCGCCGCGGCAAAGCGTTCAATGGTGACCTTGCCGGTCTCGGGGTCCAGCTCGACCTCGCAGGCATAGGCGCCGGCGGGATAGGTGAAGTTCGACGGATCGTAGAAGGCCGTCTCCTCCAACCCGGGCTCAAGCTCGGTCAGCGGATAGTTGTGGGGCACGTAAGCCGCCAGGCAGACTTCGCCCCAGGCCACGGATTTGTCGGTGCCGGCCACGGAAAACTGGCCATCCTTAAGCTCGATATCCGCTTCGGCGGCCTCCAGCAGATGTGCGGCGATCTTCTTGGTCTTGGCGATGATCTTTTCTGTCGCACGGACCATGGCAGAGCCGCCCACCGCAAGGCTGCGAGAGCCATAGGTGCCCATGCCCATCGGCGTGTTGGCGGTGTCACCATGCACGATCTCGACCATGTCCTCCGGCAGGCCGACCATATCGGCAACCACCTGCGCGAAGGAGGTCTCATGCCCCTGGCCGTGGCTGTGGCTGCCCGTCATCACCACAAGGCCGCCGGTGGCATTCACCCGCACGGTGGCGGATTCATACAGGCCCGCACGCGCGCCCAACTGTCCCACCAGGTTGGAGGGCGCGATGCCGCAGGCCTCGATATAGCTGTTCACGCCCAGGCCGCGCAGCTTGCCGCGGGCCTCGCTCTCGGCGCGGCGGGCGGGGAAGCCGGCGATATCGGCGATCTCCTCCAGCCGGTCCATGGTGGCGTTGTAATCGCCAGTGTCATATTCCACCGCCACGGGCGTGGCATAGGGGAATTCGGTGACGAAGTTCTGCCGCCGCAGGGCGATCGGGTCCACCCCGCGTTCGCGCGCGGCCTTGTCGATCACGCGTTCCAGCTGGAAGGTCGCCTCCGGCCGGCCCGCGCCGCGATAGGCATCCACGGGCACGGTGTTGGTGAACACGGCCTTGACGTTCACATAGATCAGCGGGGTCTTGTAATTGCCCGCCATCAGCGTGCCATGCAGCCAGGTCGGCACACTGGGCGCGAAGGTGGACAGATAGGCGCCCATGTTGGCGTAGGTTTCAGTGCGCAGCGCGGTGAAGTTGTTGTCCGCATCCATCGCCAGTTCGATCTTCGTGACGTGATCGCGGCCGTGGGCATCGGTGATGAAGGCCTCGGACCGGCTGGCGGTCCATTTCACGGGACGGTTCAGCGCCTTGGCCGCGAAGGTGCAGAAGGCTTCCTCGGCATAGTGGAAGATCTTGGAGCCGAAACCGCCGCCCACATCGGGCGCCACCACGCGCAGCTTGTGTTCCGGAATGCCAAGCACGAAGGCGCCCATGAGCAGACGGATCACATGGGGGTTCTGGCTGGTGGTATAGAGCGTGCTGTCCCCCGTGCCGCGGTTGTAATCGCCCACGGCGACGCGCGGCTCCATCGGGTTGGCGACCAGACGGTTGTTGACCAGTTCCAGCGTGGTGACGTGATGGGCATTGCGGATGGCCTCATCCACCGCGTCGCGGTTTTCCTCCACGAAGCCCCAGTCATAGCACAGGTTGTCGTCCAGATCGTCATGCACCCGCGCGGCATCGGGGGCCAGGGCCGCCTTCATGTCCACAACGGCGGGCAGTTCCTCGATCTCGAGCTCGATCGCCTCGGCCGCGTCACGCGCCTGTTCCAGGCTGTCGGCCACGATGGCGGCGATGGGGTCGCCCACATGGCGCACCTTGCCCTGGGCCAGAACCGGATGGGCGGGTTCCTTCATCGGCTGGCCGAAGCGGTCCGTGACCTGCCAGCCGCAGGGGATGCTGCCCACGCCTTCAAAATCGGCGCCGGTGAAGATGCGCACAACCCCCGGCATGGCCGCGGCGGCGGTGGTGTCGATCGACGTGATGCGCCCATGCGCCACGTCCGAGCGCAGGAAATGCACATAGGCCTGCCCGCGGATCGAGATGTCGTCAGTGTAATTGCCCGCGCCTGTCAGAAAGCGCACGTCCTCGCGGCGCTTGCTGCTGGCACCTATTCCGGAATCCTTCGGCATGGTGGTCTCCTCCCTGGGAAAAACGGCGCGTTTCGCGCTCTGTTCTGGTCTGGTGGCGTGGGGCGCGGCGGTTATTCCGCGGCCACCGCGGATACATCCTGCCCGCTGGCCGCCATGATGGCCTTGACGATGTTGTGATAGCCGGTGCAGCGGCAGATGTTGCCTTCAAGGTAATCGCGCACCTCGGCCTCGGTCGGCTTGGGGTTGTCCTTCAGCAGGGCCGCAGCGGACATCACCATGCCCGGCGTGCAGAAGCCGCATTGCAGGCCGTGATGGTCCTGGAACGCCTGCTGGATGGCGTTGAGCGTGCCATCGGGGGCGGCCATGCCTTCGATCGTGGTGATTTCGGCGCCTTCGGCCTCGGCGGCGAGCATGGTGCAGGATTTCACCGCCTCGCCGTTCACATGCACCACGCAGGCGCCGCACTGGCTGGTGTCACAGCCCACATGGGTGCCGGTCAGGCGCAGGCCTTCGCGCAGGTATTCCACCAGCAGCGTGTTGCCGGCGGTCTCGGCCGAAACGGATTTGCCGTTCACGGTCATGGAAATCTTTGTCATCTTGGTCTTGTCCTCCCTTGATCCTTGTCTGGATGCCCTGACGGGTCAGGTCATCATGCGGCGCAGCCAGCCCTTCTTGGCCTCGTCCTGCCCCTCTGCCGGGGTGTCGGCGGTGGCATCCGCGTCCGCGCCGGGCGCGGCCGCATCGTCCGGCGCGGCGTCTTCTGCCGGGCCTTCCACCTGCGCCTGAAAGTTCTCAAAAAACTGGTCCGCCATCTTCTTGGCGAAGCCGTCGATGATTCGGCTGCCCAACTGGGCCAGCTTGCCGCCGACCTTGGCCTCCACCGCGTAAATCAGGCGGGTGCCGTCCTCATGCGGTTCCAGCGACACATCGGCCCCGCCCTTGGCAAAGCCCGCAGCGCCGCCCTTGCCCTCGCCTGACAGGTGCAGGCTTTGCGGCGCAACCATGTCCGTGAGCGTCACGGACCCCTTGAAGGTGGCCTTCACCGGGCCGACCTTTTGCACCACCGTGGCGGTGAAGCCGTCCGCGGCATTGCCATCCATTTCGGTGCAGCCGGGCACGCAGGCCTTCAACACCTGCGGGTCCAGCAAGGCGGCCCAGACGGTTTCGGGCGGTGCGGCGATCACGCGCTCATCATTCATCTGCATATGCGGATCTTCCCTTCGGTTCAGAGTCGCCCAGGGGGCGGCTCCGATCAAGAAGACTCCGCATCACAGCCTGCGTCAACCCCGCGCCGCCGCCGGGTTCACGCCTGGCGCACCGCGGCGTCCTGAACCGGGGTGCCGATCATGCGCAGGATGCGCGTGGCCAGGCGCTGTGCCTCGGCCTCATTGGAGCTGGCCAGGACCGTGGCGAAATCCCATTCCTTGCGGATGTCCTCGAACAGCTTGGTCAGGGCCTCGGCCTCCGTGCGGTTGGGCAGGTCAAACGCCCCGTCCAGCAGCAGCAGGTCCGGCTGCACGGCCAGTGCACGGGCCAGCCCGGTGCGGCGGCGTTCGCACGCGGTGGCATCGCCGGGCAGCTTGTCCGCCACGTCCGTCAGCGCCAGCCGATACAGGATGCTTTCGACGAAATCCTCATCGGCTTCCGTGGCGATCAGCACATTGTCCCGCAGGGTTTTCCAGGGCATCAGCGCATCGTTCTGGACCACCATGGCCACGGTGCCGTGGGTCTTGACCTCACCTTCATGGCGGTTTTCCAACCCGGCCAGAACGCGCAGCAGCGTGGTCTTGCCCACACCCGTGGGGCCTGTCAGCACAAGGGTTTCACCGCGGCGCACCTCCATCGTCATGGCGCCCAGAACAGGGCGGCCGTGGAAGGCCAGGCCCGTGATGCGGGCATTCAGGACGGGGGGGCGCGGCGGAGGCGGCGCGGGACGGGTATTGTCAGTTACCAGACGCAAGGTCATCGGTTCGCTCCTGCAAAAACACTGTTTACGCAAAACATTGCGCAACCAGGGGGGCGTGCAGGGTAAACGAAAGCACTGGAGGCAAAACGGCGCCCCGCTGATTCCCTTCAAGTTTGGCATGGGCACGGCAACCGCACCAGAGAAACCGCCCCGAAAATGGCACGATACTGTCAAAGTTGCAGCGCGGGCGAAAATTCGCCTAGCGCACGATCACGATATCCACCGCCAGACCGCCCAGATGCGCGCTGTCGCCCAGACGCAAGCTGCCGCCGTGGGACCGCGCGATATCGGCAGTGATGGCAAGCCCAAGTCCTACCCCGCTGCCCCGATCCTGATTGCGGGCCGGGTCCAGCCGCACGAAGGGGCGCAGCGCATCCTCACGCTGTTCGGGCGGGATGCCGGGGCCGTCATCCTCCACCCGGATGCGCAGGGCGCGGTCGGTGATGGCCAAACTGACCTCGCATCTTGTGCCGTAGCGCAGGGCATTCGCCACAAGGTTTTCCAGCGCCCGCGTGATGGACAGCGGGCGCAACATGGCCGTGCCCTGCCCCGTCACCTGCGTCAACTGCACCGCCTGTCCGCTGGCCGCGGCCCGCTGCACGATGTCAGACACCAGCGCCACGGGGTCCACCGGCTCCGGCTCGCCCGCACCGGCCTCGCCCCGCGCGAAATCGAGGAAGGAATCCAGCAAGCGCTGCAGATCATCCACGTCGCGTTCCAGCGGCACGCGGTCTTCCTCATCCAGCAGGGACAGGCCCAGCCGCAGCCGGGTCAGCGGGGTGCGCATGTCATGGCTGACACCTGACAGCATCAGCGTCCGCTGTTCGATCTGGCGTTCAATCCGGGCGCGCATGTCCAGAAAGGCCCGCCCAGCTGCACGCACCTCTACCGCGCCCGCAGGCGTATAGGGCAGCCGCCGCCCGCGGCCGAAGGCCTCTGCCGCGCGGGCCAGCCGCGTGATGGGCCGCAACTGGTTGCGCAGGTAGATGAAGGCGATCACCGTCATCAGCACGCCGAAGACCACCATATGCACCAACAACTGATGAGGGTTGGAGGCCGAGGCCCGTTCGCGGTTGAAGGTCACGCGCTGCAGCGACTCCCCCCGCATCAGGTACAGGTGCACCGTATTGTCGTCCGGCAGGCTGACGCGCAGCACATCGGGCAAACGGTCCTTCAGCGTGCGGGTCACGATGATGCCGGACAAGTCATACCATTGCCGGGTGTCCTGTGCCGGCATCGCGGCCGGGGACGCGGGCGCGATGTCAAACCGCAGCGCGGTGGCCAGCTGCGGCCCGCCGTCCAGCGCCACCTGCAACGCCCGCGCGACCTCACGGCTCATCTGCTCGGACACGTCCTCGAAATGGCGCTGGATGAAGACGACAGAGACGACAAGCTGCAGCGTGACCACCGGCAGCACCAGGATCAACGCGGCCCGCCCGTAGAGCCGCCGGGGCATATAGGCCTTGAGCCATCGAAAAGACATGCCCTAGCATTACGCCAGCAGCACGAGGTCTGCACGGGAAAACACAGGCGCTTCATGATCGATCCGCAGCCAGATTTCGCCCCCCAGCCCGGCCAGCCGGAGGATCTGGGGTCAGGCATTCGCCGCATTCTGGCGCCCAACCCCTCCGCCATGACGTTCCGCGGCACCAACACCTATCTGGTCGGCCACCGGGGGGTGGCGGTGATTGATCCCGGCCCGGATGATCCGGCGCATTTGCGGGCCATTCTGGCGGCGCTTCTGCCGGGGCAACGGATCACGCACATCCTTGCCACCCATGCCCACCGCGACCACTCCCCATTGGCGCCGGAGCTGGCGCGGGAAACCGGCGCGCCGGTGCTGGCCTTCGGTGACAGCCTGGCCGGACGCAGCCCGGCCATGCAGGCCCTTGCCGCGCGAGAGGAAATCGGCGGGGGCGAAGGGGTCGACCACGCGTTCCGCCCCGATAAGATCCTGCCCCATGGCGGTCTCGTTGCAGGTGACGGCTGGCGGATCGAGGCACTGCATACGCCTGGCCATTTTGGCAACCACATGTGTTTTGCGCATGGCAAAGCTCTGTTCAGCGGCGACCTGGTCATGGGCTGGGCCAGTTCGCTGATCTCACCGCCGGACGGGGACCTGTCGGACTTCATGGCCTCGCTGCGGCTGCTGGCAGAGCGGGACTGGAACATGTTCCTGCCCGGACATGGCGATCTGGTGCGCGCCCCGGCGGCCCGGCTGGCCGAACTTCTGGCCCACCGCCAGCGCCGCGAGGCCGAAATCCTGGCCGCGCTGGCCCATGGCCCGGCCACGGCCGCCGACCTGGCCGCGCGCATCTACACAGACACGCCCCCCGCCCTGCACCCGGCCGCCGCGCGCAACATACTGGCGCATCTGATAAATCTGGACAACCGCGGCCTGACAACCGCCCAAGGCCCCATCCACAGCAGCGCCGTTTTCATGCTGGCATGACGATGTCCGAAGTTTCGTCATTTTTCTGTCAAACCCCTCTGGACGCCGGTTTGGACCATTGCTATACGCAGCGCTGTGTTCCGGCGTAGCTCAGCGGTAGAGCAGTTGACTGTTAATCAATTGGTCGTAGGTTCGATCCCTACCGCCGGAGCCAAAGATTTCAAGGACTTAGCGCTCACCCGCTAAGTCCTTTTTCTTTTCGAGTACAGAATAAGTACAGCAAACACTGCCCGGATTGAATTTGGGCACTGTGCCCAAGGAAATCACATCCTTTCAATCACTTCCTTGCAGTGCTGAATGGTCACTTCCTTTACCCGCATGAGAGCCAGGTGTTTGTTGAGCAGGTCCACGACTTCAACCGGTGTGACACTCGGGGCAAGCGACACGATGCCCTCGGCAAACGCCCTCACCGGGACAAACGTCAGATCAAAGCCTTTGCCCTCATACTCGTGAACCAACGCAGCCAGGTTTTCGGCTGTCTTTGCATTCGGACCATAGATGAAGATCAGGCTTGTGTGCCCTGCCTCAGCCACTTTGCCCGCAGCGTGGTCCACATCGGCACGGGTGTCCGCCATTAGCGGTGAGGGGCCGCTGGTGTTTGTAGAAGGTGAGCCATCAGTGCCTGACGGCCTTAGGTTGCGAACCGATTGCAAAGGCGTTGAGGCCAACGCATTCATGCCTCCGGGACAGACGCAGGCGCTCAACAAAGATGGTGTCGCCGCACGGCCGATTGGTGCAGCGGGATGCAGGGGGGTCTATCAGACGTAGGGTGCGGCGCTGGCGTGGTCGACCGTCACGGTGCCTTCGCTCATCCAGTTGATCGCCACGCCGTGCAAGGGTTTGTAAGGCCAACGGGCGCGCACCATCGCGGCATAGGCACCCAGTTGAGGGCGATAGCCGGCAAAACGCGCCGCGGGGTCCGGGCACGGCCCGGACTTATGGTCAACAATCAACAACCCGGCCGGCCCCTCGGCCAGCAGGTCCAGAATTGCATTGGTTTCGGATCCATCCGGCGCGTTCTCTTGCAAGGGCAATTCGTGGTGCAGCCGGTCATAGCCGCGCGCGGCCAGCCAAGCCTTCAATGCCTCGGCCTGGGCGGCAATCTGGGCGCAGCTTTCCACACTGAGGCCGGTTGCCGCGGGCAAACGGTCAACAAGGCCGGGGCGGGCCAACGCCACGCGCAAGCCGTGGTGCCAGGCTGTGCCGCGCTCGGTGGCGCTGTCGGTCCGGGTCTCGGAAATGGCGGGGCCGAAGGATTCAGTATGCAAGGCCTGCGGATCTTTCACGGTCTGGGCCGTCATGGTGGAGGGGCTGCGGCGCCAGGCTGTGCGCGGGACCATCGGCATTTCGCGCGGGCCCTCTCCGAACATCGGCAACAGGCCCGGGACGGGGTCCGCACGCCCGGCTGCCTCAGGATCACCAAGGAAGAGGACCGATGCGAAGAAGGCCCCACTCAGCTGGATCGCCCGAGGTCCAACCGCCAGCCCGGCGCGGTCACGCAGGATGTCCACCATGCGTTCCGTCGCCACCCGGTTCTTCTTTTCCGGCGGCAGGGCCAGGATCAGCCGATCCCGCGCCCGTGTCAGCGCAACATACAGGCCGCGCGCGGCGGCGCGTTCGTCCTCGGCGCGCTGCGCATCGGTGAAGGGCGCTTGCGTCTCCGGCGCCACGAAATCCGGCAGCCAGGACAGCCCTGCATGGGCCAGCGCATCATCCAGATCATCGAAACGGTCGAATTCCGCGGTCAGCGTGCCCGGGCGGGCGGCGATCTTCTGATCCAGCCCGGCGACAACGGTGATGGGCCATTCCCGGCCCTTGGCGGAGTGCCAGGTCACAACCTCGACCCCGGTGGCGGACCAGCCGTCCGGGTCCGGGTGCCGGTCCCAGGCGCGGTCGGTCTGGCCCGCGATCCAGCCAAGAAAGACCGGCAGGCCACAGCCATGGAAATCGGCCGCCGCGCGCAGGCTGGCCTCGGCCGCGTCGAACTCCGCCGCCTCGGCCTCCAGCCGGGACAGGTCCGCCATGGCCTGTGCCGGATCGGTCAGCCCCGCCGCCCAGTCCCGCAATCCACTGGCGCGCAGCACGGCGGCAACGGTTTCCGCCACGGGCCGGATGTCAGACAGGGCATTGAACGGGCGCAAGCGCTGCAAGGCGTCAAGCTCATCCAGCGTGCCCTCCACCGCGCTGGCCAGCGCCGTGCCCAACGGCATGGCAGGCGGGCCGAGCGTGGCGAATGTCAGCGCGGCGAACCTGTCCGACGGATCGGCGGC
>CBFHYV010000067.1:0-12935 GCA_965660085.1 uncultured Paracoccaceae bacterium | reverse complement strand
TTCACCTCCACCGCCAGCTGCGACAGCACCATCACCTTCATCGACGGCGATGAGGGCGTTTTGCTGCACCGCGGCTATCCGATCGATCAGCTGGCCTCCAAATCGCACTTCCTCGAAGTCTGCTTCCTGCTGCTGTATGGTTATCTGCCCAAGGCGAGCGAGCTGGAGACCTTTGAAAGCACCATCACCCGCCACACGATGATCCATGAGCAGATGGTGAACTTCTTCCGCGGCTTCCGCCGGGATGCGCACCCGATGGCCATCATGGTGGGTGTGGTTGGCGCCATGGCGGCGTTTTATCACGACAGCACCAACATCAACGATGCCCGCCAGCGCGAAATCGCCAGCCATCGCCTGATTGCCAAGATGCCCACCATCGCGGCCTGGGCCTATAAATACTCGGTCGGCCAGCCGTTCATCTATCCGCGCAATGATCTGGATTACGCGGCGAACTTCCTGCACATGTGCTTTGCCGTTCCGGCAGAGGACTACCAGGTGGACCCGATCCTCAGCCGCGCGATGGACCGGATCTTTACCCTGCATGCGGATCACGAACAGAACGCCTCCACCTCCACGGTGCGTCTGGCGTCCAGCTCTGGCGCGAACCCGTTTGCCTGTATTGCCGCGGGCATCGCCTGCCTCTGGGGCCCGGCCCATGGCGGCGCCAACCAGGCCTGCCTGGAGATGCTGAAGGAAATCGGCACGCCGGACCGCATCCCGGAATTCATCGCCCGCGCCAAGGACAAGAACGACCCGTTCCGCCTGATGGGCTTTGGCCACCGCGTTTACAAGAACCATGACCCCCGCGCCACGGTGATGAAACAATCCGCCGATGAGGTGCTGGATCTGCTGGGCGTGGAAAACAACCCCACGTTGCAGGTTGCCAAGGAACTGGAAGCCGCCGCCCTGGCCGATCCCTATTTCGCGAACAAGAAGCTGTTCCCGAATGTGGATTTCTATTCCGGAATCATCCTGGAGGCGATGGGCTTCCCGACCTCCATGTTCACGCCGATTTTCGCGCTGTCCCGCACGGTCGGCTGGATCAGCCAGTGGAAAGAACAGCTGGCAGATCCGCAGATGAAGATCGGCCGCCCGCGTCAGCTCTACAAGGGCGAAACCACGCGCGATTACGTGGATATCGAAAACCGCTGATCCGCAGCGTCCAAACAAGAAAAAGGCCGCCCCGAACCTGTGCGGCCTTTTGCATCGGGAATGCGCGCAAGCCAGGGGCTCAGCGCCCCTCAAACACCGCGGGGCGCTTTTCAAGAAAGGCCACGACGCCTTCACGGAAATCCCGCGTCTTGCCGCATTCGCCCTGCAGCTCTGCCTCCAGGCTCAACTGCGCCTCAAGGTCGTTGTCGAACGATCCGCGAATGGCCTTCTTGACCCGCGCATAGGCTTCGGTAGGTCCATGCGCCAGATGGGCCGCCCGCGCCTTCCAATGGGCGGTGAACTGTTCGTCTGCGACGACCTCATAGATCATGCCCCAGTCGGCAGCCTGGCGCGCCGGGATCTTGTCCGCAAACAGCGCGGCGCCCATGGCACGGGCCAGCCCCACCTGGCGCGGCAGAAACCATGTGCCCCCCGCATCAGGGATCAGCCCGATCCGCGTGAAGGCCTGCATGAAGAAGGCGCTTTCGCTGGCGATGACAACATCTGCCAAAAGGGCAAGATTGGCGCCGGCGCCAGCGGCTGCGCCATTGACCGCGCTGATCGTTGGCACGGGGCAGTCGAAGATCGCCCGCAGCATTGGCACATATTCCTCGCGCAGCGTGCGTTCCAGATCCAGATCCGCGGCAGACCCGCCATCGCCCAGATCCTGACCAGAGCAGAAGGCGCGGCCCGATCCCGTCAGCACCACCACCCGCGCCTCACGCCCGGCGCGGATCACAGCATCCGTGATCTCGGCCCGCATCCGGCTGCTGAGCGCGTTCATCACGTCAGGGCGGTTGAGGGTCACCGTGGCCACGCCATCGGTCAGGTCATATTGAATCGTCTCGTAAATCATGGCGCGCTCCGCGTTGTTCGGCGCCATGAAACACAGCGCCGCCCGCGGATGCAAATGCCAACGCTGCGTCAGCCGCGCGGAGACTCTTCTGCCAGGATTTCGTTCAGGCGGGTCTGTTCCGCATCGCTCAGTCGCGCATCGGCCTCGCTGCCGTCTGGCTTGGACCGGCCACGCACATAGGCCACGCCGATCCCGGCCCCCAACAGGAACAGGATTGGCCCGGACGCCCAAAGCAGCCAGTTTGCACCGCCTGTGGTTGGCTTCAGCAGGACAAACTCGCCATAGCGGGCAACCACATAGTCCATGACCTCTTCATCGCTGTCGCCCTCGGTCAGACGCTCGCGCACCAGCAGGCGCAGGTCACGGGCCAGCGAGGCATTGGATTCGTCGATGCTCTCGTTCTGGCAAACGAGGCAGCGCAGGCCCTTGGACAACTCGCGGGCGCGGGCCTCTAGCGCGGGGTCATCCAGCACTTCGTCCGGCAAGACGGCAAAGGCAGGCAAGGCGCCAAGCGTCAGCACCAATGCCATGATGAACGCCCGCATCATTCCGCAGGCACCCCGGCCTTTTCAGACGGCTCAGCCGTTTTGCGCGCACCCGCGGCCACGCGATAGCGCCGGTCCGTCAGGGACACCACGCCACCCAGCGCCATGATGATGCAGCCGGCCCAGATCCAGTTCGCAAGCGGCTTCAAATAGGTGCGGACCACCCATCCATCATTGCCCTGCGGATCGCCGATCACCACGTAGAGGTCACGCATGAAACGGTAATCGATCGCGGCCTCCGTGGTGGGCATCTGCGCCACCGGGTAGTTCCGCTTTTCCGGGAACAGCGTCGCAATGTCCTGCCCGTCCCTGGACACGGCCACCTGACCCTGCGTTGCAACGTAGTTTGGCCCCTGCACGCGCTGCACATTCTCCAGCGTCAGCTGATAGCCGGCAACCTCAAACGGCTCACCAATGCGCGCGGTGCGGATATCCTCGACCTGCCAGGCCATCAGCCCGGCAATGCCGATGAAGGTGATGCCCAGTCCAGTATGTGCCACCGCCTTGCCCCAATCCGCGCGGGGCAAGCGCCACAGGCGTGACAGATCCCGCGTCTGCCCGGTGCGCGAGATCAAGTCGACCATCGCGCCGCCGATCATCCAGGCCCCCAGGCCAGCACCAACCGGTCCCAGCAAGGTCCGGCCAGTCTGCATTGTCCACAGCAGGCCCACCAGCAGCAGGCTCAGCCCCGCAACAGGCGCCACCATCCGCAGCGTCCGGGGCATGTTGCCCCGCTTCCACGCGAGGATGGAGCCAACCGGCAGCAGCAGCCCAAGAACCACCATGAAGGGCGTGAAGGCGGCCTCAAAGAACGGCGGGCCGACGCTCAGCTTGCGGTCAAAGAACATCTCCGCAGCCATCGGCCACATGGTGCCGATGAACACCACGAAACAGCTGACCGCCAGCAACAGGTTATTCGCCACCAGCGCGCTTTCACGGCTGACCACCCCAAACACGCCCTTGGACTGCATGATCCCCGCCCGCGCCGCATACAGCGTCAGGCCACCGCCGGTGAAACCCACCAGGATCAGCAGGATATAGACCCCACGCTCGGGATCCGTGGCGAAGGCGTGCACAGAGGTCAGCAGGCCAGATCGCACGATGAACGTGCCGATGAGCGAGAAGCCGAAGGCCAGGATCGCCAGCAGGATGGTCCAGCTTTTGAGGGACTCGCGCTTTTCCACGACGATGGCAGAGTGCAGCAGCGCCGCTGCCAGCAGCCAGGGCATGAAGGAGGCATTCTCGACCGGATCCCAGAACCAGAAGCCACCCCAGCCAAGCTCATAATAGGCCCACCATGACCCCAGCGCGATGCCGATGGTCAGGAACACCCAGGCCGCCAGGGTCCAAGGCCGCACCCAGCGCGCCCAGGCCGCGTCCACGCGCCCCTCCAGCAAGGCCGCGATGGCAAAACTGAAACAGATCGAAAGACCCACATACCCAAGGTAGAGGAACGGCGGGTGAAAGGCCAAGCCCGGGTCCTGCAACAGCGGGTTCAGGTCCGTACCGTCAAACGGGGGCACGGCCATCCGCAGGAACGGGTTGGATGTGAACAGGATGAAGCTGAGGAACGCCGCGCCCACAGCCGCCTGCACGCCCAGCACACGCGCCCGCAAGGATGGCGGCAGGTTGCCCCCGAACCACGCCGCCATGGCGCCAAACAGCGCCACGATCAGCACCCACAGCAGCATGGAGCCTTCGTGGTTCCCCCAGACACCGCTGATCTTATACAGCATCGGCTTGGCGGAATGGCTGTTGTCCACCACCAGCTTCAGACTGAAGTCCGAGGTGACAAAGGCATAGGTCAGCGCCGCGAAGGAAAACGCGATGAACAGGAATTGCGCCGTGGCGGCGGGCTCTGCCACGGCCATCCACCCCGGCCATTTTCGATGCGCGCCAACAAGCGGCACGACCGTCTGGACGAGGGACACAAGAAACGCGAGGACGAGGGCGAAGTGGCCGAGTTCTGTAATCATGCCATGGTGGTAGCGCCCACCCGCCCCCGCGCCAAGCTTTCACTGTGCCGCAGGCTGTTCACATTTTTGAAAGCTCAGCCATCCCCGCGCAAACGGCGCCACTCCGCCAAGGCCGGATTTGCCTCTGCATCGGTTGCTGGCACCGGGAGCGGCAGGCTGGCCCCTGACCGGCGCGGTCCCCGCGCCAGGGGCGCTTCTTCGGCGTCTTGGGCGCTCAGTGCCTCTGCCAAGGCCGAAACCCGGGCCAGATCGCGCCGCATTTCCTGCCCCTTGGCCTGAAACCGCGCGCCGAAATAGAAGCTGACGATGACGCCCAGCAGCCACCACAGCGGCTCTGGCACCAGGGCAAGCCCCTGCATCCGCGCCGCAAACCACACCGGATCGACCATCGCTGCGACAAACAGCCCCAGCGTTCCCAGCGCCATGGCCGGCCGCGGCACACGGTTCAGCGCGTCGATCAGCCGGTCAAACCAGCCGCGCCGCCCACCTTGGGCGAATTCCTGCGCCATTTGCGCCATGGCCGCCTGGCGCAACTGCGCGGCGCGCGCGGATTCCCGGTCCGCATGGGGCAGAAACGCCGCCGCCGTGTCCGCCACCACATTGCCACCCCCGCCAAACAGGGCCGAGATCACCTGCCGGATCATCCCCATGCCGCAACCCTCCGCGCAAAATCAGCCTCGCTCAGATGAAACCGTGGTGAGATGAACTCCTCCGCGCGGGTGATCCAGCCCCCCTTGCCGCCATCCCGTCGACGCGCAAATTTGCGCAAGGACGGGCGCCTGTCCGCCAGGGCAAAGTAATAGTTGCGCCGCGCAATCCCGTAGGCATCCACCAGATGATCCGGCGCCAGGCGCATGGCGCGGTGGGCCGCACGCGCGGTCTGCGGCCCCACCTGGCCATCCACTGCCACGGACAGGCCCATCTGCCCCAACAGACGCTGCAAGATCCGAACCGCCTGCGCGCCCGCGTTCACCTGCATGTCAAACACACTGGGCTGCAAGGGCGCCGGCAACAGGTCCAGCCGCGGACCGGTAAAGTAATGCTGCAAGAACACTTCAGCCGCCTTTTGCGGCGACAGCCGATGCAGATCGTCGATATCGACATCCCCATCGGCATCAAGATCCAGGCCCAGGTGGCGCAGCGTGGTCAGCGTCACACCATGTTTGGTGGCACCGCCCGGATCGTCGGGGTCATTCACGAAACCACCCTCACGCGCAACGATGTCACGCGCAAGGCGGTGCAAGTCTGGGGAGTGTCGGGCCATTTGTGCCTCTGCCTGTTGAAACCTCAGGCAAAGGCTGCGTTGGAAATCTTAACAGCGCGCCAGCACAGCGCGCGCTCAGCTGTCGGGCGCCTGATAGACGCCTTGCGCCTTCAACGCGTCCACAACCTCTTTGGGCATGTAGGTTTCATCGTGTTTGGCAAGAATTTCAGAGGCTTCGAACACACCGTTGATGTAGCGGCCCGTGCCGACCATGCCCTGGTTTTCGGCAAACAGATCGGGCAGAACGCCGGTGAACACAACCGGAATGCTCGCCCCGCCGTCTGTGACGCTGAACTGAATCGTCTCACCCTGACCGCGCACCAGGGTTCCATCCTCGACCAGGCCGCCAATGCGAAACACTTCGCTGGGCGCGGGCGGTTCCTCCGCGATCTGGCTGGGCGAGCGGAAGAAGTTGATGCCATCCCGCATCGCATAGCCGATCAGCCCGGTCGAAATCACCAAGGCCACCGCCGCCAAGGCAATGATCTGGATTCTGCGCTGTTTCTTCAGGGATTTCAGGGCCATCGTGTCACATCCTCAGGGAAAGCAGGGGGCCAGCATCAGCCCGGCGGTCTCATTCAGATTTAAGAGCAGATTGGCATTCTGCAATGCCTGGCCGGAGCTTCCCTTGGTCAGGTTGTCCAGCACGGCCACCACAATCGCCCGGCCCGCGATACGGTCCCCCGTCACCCCGATGTGGCAGAAGTTCGACCCGCGCACATGATGCGTGGACGGCGTCTGGCCAAAGGGCAGCACATGGATGAACGGCTCATCGGTGTAGGCGGCCACAAGGCTGTCATACACCGCCTGTGCCTGGCCAGAGACATAGGCCGTGGCCAGAATTCCCCGGTTGGCCGGGATCAGATGCGGTGTGAACTGCACCTGAACGGGCCGCCCGGCAAGCGCCGAGAACTCCTGATCAAACTCCCCCAGATGGCGATGCGTGCCGCCTACGGCATAGGCGTTATAGCCCTCGCTCAGCTCCGCATGCAGCAGGTTTTCCTTCAGACTGCGGCCGGCGCCAGACACGGCGCATTTCATGTCCAGAATGATGTCATCCAGCCCAATCACCCCGTCCGCGATCAAGGGGCGCAGCGCAAATTGCCCCGTGGCGGCATTGCACCCCGTGCCCGCCACCAACCGCGCGGCGCGGATCTGATCCCGGTAGAACTCCGTCAGGCCATAAACGGCGATGTCCTGCAACGCGGGCGCCGCATGGGCATTGCCATACCATGTTTCATAGGCCGCAACATCGCGCAGCCGGAAATCCGCCGACAGATCCACGATCTTTAGTGTGGCGGGAAGCTGCGCAATCACTTCCTGGCTGGTCTTGTGCGGCAGGGCGCAAAAGCACAGGTCAATGCCGGAAAAATCAATCTCTTCCCAACGGACAAGATCGGGCAGATCCAGATGGCGCAGATGCGGGAACACGGCGCCCAGCGGTTGGCCCGCCTTGGAATTGGCCGCAAGCGCCGCGATCCGAAGATCAGGATGTGTGGCAATCAGGCGGATCAGCTCGGCCCCGGTATAGCCGCTGGCGCCGATGATGGCGATGGAATGGGTCATGTCTAGGCCTTTGATAATGTGACGAGATCAAACGTTCTGAAACGCGATCGGTCGTCGCAGGAATTGCGTGGCATGGCCCGACACTTTCAAGGGATTGCCCGTTGTCAGGAATTTTTCCTGCGTGCCCGGGCCAATCATGTCCGGGTGCCGTTCAAGGTAATCCGCAAGGGATTCCGCCACGATATTGGCTTGGGAATAAACGGCAACATCCGGGCCCAACGCATCCTGGAACACATCCTGCATCAACGGATAATGGGTGCAGCCCAGGATCGCGGCCTCCGGCGCGGGCATCTTGCGCTTCAGCGCATCGACATGGCTGCGCACCAGGGCCTCGGCCAGGATCATGTCGCCCTCTTCGATGGCGTCCACCAACCCGCCACAGGCCTGCGCCTCTACATCCACACCAATCGCGCGGAAGGCCAGCTCCCGCTGGAACGCGCGGCTGCTGACCGTGGCGGGGGTGGCAAACAGCGCCACATGCTTCACCGCCACTTCACGCGGGGGGGAGTTGTCCCCCCATTGCCGCTCCGTCAACGCCTCGATCAGCGGGACGAACACGCCCAGAACGCGCTTGTCCTTCGGCAGCCAGCTGTCCTGCATCCGCCGCAGCGCCGCGGCAGAGGCCGTGTTACAGGCCAGGATCACCAGATCACAGCCCTCGTCCCACAGCCGCTCCGTCGCGGCGCAGGTCAGGTTGAACACGTCATCGGAATCGCGCACGCCATAGGGCGCGTGCTTGCTGTCCCCGAAATAGACAAACGGCACATCCGGCAGGCGCCGCGTGACCGCGTCCAGAACCGTCAGGCCGCCAAGCCCGCTGTCGAAAACCCCAACTGCCATGCTGCCGGTCCTTTTGCGCTACTGCCGCGCCTTGTATTTGTGCCGTTCCTCGAATTCAAACCCATAGTCGGCACTGCCACAGGGTGTCGGGGACAGGTCATACGTGGCCTTGCGCAGGAAATCCATCATGGCGCGGGGGTCTTTTGCGTGTTTGTCCAACTCGGACCGCGGGATCGGCTCTCCGATCACCAGTCGCACCGGCGTATCCACCCGCTTGCGAAACTCCGTCAACAAAAGCCCCATGCGCAGCGTGTAATGCAGATGGCTGGCCAGCTGGAACAGCCGAGAGTTGTGGCCGTCAAAGAAGATCGGCACCACTGTCGCCTCGCTCTTGGCGACCATCCGCGCGGTAAAGCTGCGCCAGCCCGGGTCCATGGGCTTGGCGAAGGGTTTCACCGCCGTTGACACCGTGCCGCCGGGAAAGATGCCGATCGCGCCGCCTTGGGCCAGGTAGGCCAGTGCCTCCTTGCGGGTCTGCAGGTTGTGCTGCACCGCCTCGCGCGACTCGTCGAAGCTGACCGGAAGGATCACCTTGTCCAGATCCTCGGCCTTGCGGAACACCTTATGCGCCAGAATGCGGAAATCCCCCCGCACGACGGACAGAATATGCCCCAGGATCAGACCATCCAGAATGCCATAAGGGTGGTTGGACACGATGATCAGCGGGCCGTCCTGCGGGATGTTTTCGATCGAACCGCCAATCACATCCAGCCCCAGCCCATAGCGTTCCACCATGACCTGCCAGAAATCGCGCCCCTGCGCGACCTCCTTCTCATATCCCTTGGCACGGCGGATCAGGCTGATCCGGCCCGTAGCGTTTTCCATCAACCGGATCATCGCCCGCCCGCCGCGCGTCTGCGCGGAATAGGCATAGGTGATGTCACGTGCGCCGTGACGTTTGCCAGGCATCGGCTGCGATCTCCTCATTAACCCGTGCCGAGATATGTAACACTCGCATGACCATTCCTTTGCGTGTCACTCTGCCGCAGATCGCTCCGGCGCGCTACCCTCTTGCAATGCGGCCAGAAGGGCTTCGCGGCGTTTGGCGGCCTGCTGCTCGGCCTGCGCCTTGACCGGGCCAAACCCCCGGATCTGCAGCGGCAATTCCGCCAATTCCACCGCAAGGTCAAGGGTCTGCGGTGTCACCTGGGGCAAAACGCGGGCCATGTCGGCCTCATATTGGCGGATCAGCGCGCGCTCCATCCGGCGTTCCTGCGTATGGCCAAACGGGTCCAGCGGCGTGCCGCGCAGGACCTTCAGCCGCGCCAGAACCACAAACGCCTTCAGGATCCACGGGCCAAAGGCGCGCTTTTTCGGCCGCCCGTCCGCCCCGATGGGGGACAGGAACGGCGGCGCAAGGTGGAAGACCGGGGTGTAGTCGCCCTCGAACTGCTCGGCCGCCTTGTCCATCGTGGTCAGATGCAGCCGCGCGACCTCATATTCATCCTTGTAGGCCAGCAGCTTGTGATAGCCGCGCGCCACCGCGGCACGCAGGCGGGGCTCGCTGACTCCGTCCACCAGGCGCAGATAGCGCCGCGCCAGGCGCTTGCCCTGATAGGCGCGCAGGTGATCGGCACGATGGGCGGCAATCTGATCCGGAGTCTGCGGCAGGGCGGCGACATTCGGCGCCGCAAGGCGCGCTGCCTGGTCCGGCCACAGCACGGCCCAACGCCCCACCTCAAAGGCGCGCTGGTTGCGCTCCACCGCCGCGCCATTCAGCGCCACGGCCTCCAGGATGGCCTCGCGCGACAGCGGCACCAAGCCCTTTTGCCACGCAGCCCCCAGCAACAGCATGTTGGAGAAGATCGCATCCCCCAGCGCCGCCTGCGCCAGCGCCGAGGCATCCAGCAACATCACGCCCTCCTGCAGCCGCGCCTGCAACGCCAGTTTCAGCTGATCCGCAGGTAGGCGGAACTCGGTATCGCGGGTGAAATCGCCGGTGATGATCTCATGGCTGTTGACGACCGCGCCCGTGCGCCCGCCCCGCATCAGGCCCAGCGTCTTGGCGCCCGCCGACACCACCAGATCCCCCCCGATCACGGCATCCGCCTCACCCACGGCAACGCGCACGGCGCTGATATCCTCGGGCCGTTCGGCCAGGCGCAGATGCACATGCACCGCGCCGCCTTTCTGCGCCAGGCCCGCCATTTCCATCATGGCGGCCCCCTTCCCGGCGATCTGCGCAGCCTGCGCCAAGACCGCACCAATGGTCACCACGCCCGTGCCGCCCACCCCCGTGATCACCGTGTTCCAGGTGCCCTGAATGGCGGGCAGGTCCGGCGCGGGCAAGTCCGCGGGCAGGTCCAGCGCGGCGGGTTCAGGCTTGCGCGGGCGCGCGCCTTCCAGCGTCACGAAACTGGGGCAGAACCCCTTGAGGCAGCTGAAATCCTTGTTGCAGCTGGACTGGTCGATCCGGCGCTTGCGGCCCAGCGCTGTCTCTACCGGCGTGATGGACACACAGTTGGACTGCACGCCGCAATCCCCGCAACCCTCACAGACATCGGTGTTGATGAACACCCGGCGGTCGGGGTCAGGAAACTGGCCACGCTTGCGCCGGCGGCGTTTTTCCGCAGCACAGGTCTGCACATAGATGATCGCGCTGACGCCCTCGATCCCCGTGCAGCGGCGCTGCACCTCATCCAGTGTGTCGCGCGTGGAAATCGCAACCTGGGCTGGGAAATCGGCCGCCTCCAGCGGCTCTTTCTCGTCATGGACCACGAAGACATCGCGCACGCCCATCGCCACCAGCTCCGCCGCGATCTGCTGCGGACTCAGCCCGCCGTCATTGCGCTGGCCCCCCGTCATGGCGACGGCATCGTTATACAGGATCTTGTAGGTGATCGTCGTGCCATGCAACAGCGCCGCGCGGATCGCCTGCACGCCGGAATGGTTGTAGGTGCCATCGCCCAGGTTCTGGAACACATGGCCGCGCGTGGAAAACGGCGCCTCGCCGATCCAGTTCGCGCCCTCGCCGCCCATATGGGTGAAGCCGGTGGTTTCGCGGTCCATCCACTGGACCATGTAGTGACAGCCGATCCCCGCATAGGCGCGTGAGGCCTCCGGCACCTTGGTGGAACTGTTGTGCGGGCAGCCAGAGCAGAAATAGGGCAGCCGCGCCGCAATTTCCGGCGCATTGTCGGCCTGCGCAGCCTCCTGCACGCGGCGCAGATTGGCGCGCAGGGCCTCCGTGCCGCGGCCCTCATCGATCAGGATCGCGCCCAAGCGCGCGGCAATCATCGCCGGGTCCAGCGCGCCGCGCGTGGGAAACAGCTCCTCCCCGTGCATGGAGCCCGCGCCGCCGCCCTTGTGCCAGCCCCAGACCCGCCGGCCGCGGCGATCGTCGAAAATGGCCTCCTTGATCTGCACCTCCAGCAGCTTGCGCTTTTCCTCGACCACGATGATCAGGTCCAGGCCCTCGGCCCAGTCGCTAAAGCCGCGCATGTCCAGCGGGAAGGTCTGCCCGACCTTGTAGGTGGTGATGCCCAGGCGCGTGGCCTCATCGGCATCGATGCCCAGCAACCCCAGCGCATGGACCAGGTCCAGCCAGTTTTTGCCCGCCGCCACAAGGCCGATGCGCGCGCCTGCCTGCCCCCAAACCCGCCGGTCAATGCCGTTTGCGCGGGCGAAGGCTTCGGCGGCAAAGCGCTTGTGATCGATCATCCGCGCCTCCTGCGCGTGCGGCGTATCGATCAGCCGGATGTTCAACCCGCCCTCCGGCATGGGAAACTCCGGCACCACAAACTGCATCCGGTCCGGGCGGCCATCCACCACGGCGGTGGCCTCCACGGTGTCCTTCATGGTCTTCAGGCCCACCCACAGCCCGGAAAACCGCGACAGTGCAAAGCCATAGAGGCCGTAATCCAGGATTTCCTGCACACCCGCGGGGCTGACCACGGGCATATAGGCATCCACCATCGCCCATTCAGACTGGTGCAACACGGTCGAGCTTTCGCCGGTGTGATCGTCCCCCATGGCCATCAGCACACCGCCATGGGGGGAGGTGCCGGCCATATTGGCGTGCCGCATCACATCGCCGGACCGGTCCACCCCCGGCCCCTTGCCATACCACAGGCCGAACACCCCGTCATAGCGCCCCTCGCCGCGCAGCTCCGCTTGCTGGCTGCCCCACAGCGCCGTGGCGGCAAGGTCTTCGTTCAGCCCTTCGCGGAACAGCACATGGGCCTCGGCCAGTTCCTTCTCAGCGCGGCGCATCTGCATGTCCACCGCCCCCAGGGGCGATCCGCGGTAGCCCGTGACATAGCCCGCCGTGTTCAGCCCCGCCTGCGCATCCCGCGCCCGCTGCATCAGCATCAGCCGCACAAGCGCCTGCGTGCCATTCAGCAGGACCGGCGATTTGGACAGGTCAAACCGGTCACTCAGACTGATCTTGGGTGTTGTCATGGTGCTCTCTCCCCTGGCGCGATGCTTCTTTGGCAGTCATTATAGGTCAACAATTCTGACCATAACAAGTTTTTCTGCGACTGACCGGTGAACCGCACACGTTCCCGCCATATTATACCCCAAGGGTAGCGTTATGCGATTCACAACGGCGAAAGCGATTTCATGGATTGGGATAAACTCAGGATTTTTCATGCGGTTGCCGATGCAGGCAGCCTGACCCACGCGGGCGATACCCTGCATCTGTCGCAATCGGCCGTGTCCCGGCAGATCCGCGCGCTGGAGGAATCGTTGAACACCACGCTGTTCCACCGCCACGCGCGCGGGCTGATCCTGAC
>CBFHYV010000066.1:0-13002 GCA_965660085.1 uncultured Paracoccaceae bacterium | reverse complement strand
CGCGGGCCATCCCCGCCGCCCTGCCGCCCAACCCCGTGCCCGCGCTGACAGGCCTGGCCGATGCCCGCCGCGCGCAGCTGCGGATGGAGGGCGGGGCCATGGGCGGCCTGGCGGGGGCGATGCTGAACGGCCAGATGACCGGCATGCGGGATCTGGCCGCGGCAGGAAAGGTCTGGGCCTTCAACGGCATGGCGGACATGGACCATGATGCGCCGCTGATCGAGCTGTGGCAGGGCGAGACGCTGCGCCTGACCATGATCAATGACACCGCCTGGCCCCATGCGATGCATCTGCACGGACATCACTTCCGCAGCATTGCCCAGGATGGCACCCCCGGGCCGTTGCGGGACACGCTGCTGATGCAACGCGGCGAGACGGCGGAGATTGCCTTTGTCGCCGACAATCCCGGCGACTGGCTGATCCACTGTCACATGCTGGAACATTCCGCCGCGGGCATGATGACCTGGCTGCGCGTGACCTGAGCCGGGCCGGGCGCGGCCTGTCCGGCCCGCCCGCGCCCGTCAGGCGACCTTTTCGCCACCCACGCCGGAGATCGCCTGGATCAGGTTGTCCTCCGTCACTTCCTCAGAGGTGAAGGTGCGCATGATCCGGCCGGAATACATGGCCACGATCCGGTCAGAGACATGCAGGACCTCCGGCATCTCGCTGCTGATGACGATCACGGCATAGCCCTGCGCGGCCAGTTCGCGGATCAGGTTGTGGATCTCGGACTTGCTGCCCACGTCGATGCCACGGGTGGGTTCATCCACGATCAGCACGTTGGGATGCATCGAAAGCCATTTGCCGATGACGATCTTCTGCTGGTTGCCGCCGGACAGGTTGCCCACCAGTTGCTTCCAGCCCGGCGTGCGGATGTCCAGCCGGTCCCGGTATTGATCGAAGATCGCCACCTCCGCGCCTTCGGCCACGAACGGCCCGGCGCGCAGATCGTCGATCTGGGGCAGGGTCATGTTATCGCGGCAGTTCATGCCCAGCACCAGGCCCTGGCCCTTGCGGTCCTCCGGCACCAGCGAGATGCCGCGCGCGATCGCCTCGATGGGGGAGGCGATGGTGGTCTCCTCTCCGTCGATCAGGATTGTGCCGGCGCTTGGCTCCCGCAGGCCAAACAGGGTTTCGGCAATTTCCGTGCGGCCCGCGCCCACAAGCCCGTAGAAGCCCAGCACCTCGCCCCGGCGCACCTGAAAGCTGACATCGTGATACAGCTTGCCACAGCTCAGCCCCCGCACCTCGATGGCGACATCGCCCAGCGTGTGGTGGCTGGCGTTGCGGCTGAGGTCCAGCGACCGGCCGATCATCAGCTGGGTCACGGCCTCCTCATCCGTCTCTGACGTGATCAGCGTGCCCCGGAAGGACCCGTCCCGCAGAACGCTGATGCGGTCCGTGATGCGGAAGATCTCCTCCATCCGGTGGGAGATATAGATGATGCCTACCTGCTGGGCCTGCAAATCGGCGATCACGTCAAACAGCACCGATTTTTCGGCATCCGTCAGCGAGGCCGTGGGTTCATCGAAGATCACCGCCTTGGCATCCACTGTCAGCGCGCGGGCAATCTCCACCATCTGCTGGTTGGCGATGGACAGATCGCCCACGATGGTGCGCGCGTCGAAACCGACCTTCAGCTTGGACAGGATCGCATCGGTCTGGGCATACAGCTGCGCCCAATCCACCAGGCCGAACCGCTTGCGCGGCAATTCGCCCAGATAGATGTTTTCGGCCACGGTCAGTTCCTCTGCCAGGCTGAGTTCCTGGTGGATGAACACGATCCCCTTGGACTTGGCCTGCAGGGGCGATGTCATGACCACTGGCGTATCCCCCACGATGATGCGGCCTTCATCGGGCTGATAGATGCCGCCCAGCACCTTCATCAGGGTGGATTTGCCCGCGCCGTTTTCCCCCATCAGCGCGTGAACCTCACCCGGCCGCACGGTGAAGGACACATCATCGAGCGCGCGGACACCGGGGAAGGTCTTGACGATGCCTTCCAGCCGCAAAACGGTGTCTTCCCCGGTCATACTCTCAACTCCTCTTTGCCCTTGATGTTCAACTGGCGGTCCAGGAACAGAACCGCGATCAGGATCAGGCCGATCACCAGGTTCACGGTGGATGTGTCGGCGCCGATATGGGCCAGGCCCTTGCGCAACAGCTGGATGGCCAGCACCCCGCCGAATGTGGCGATGATCGATCCCGATCCGCCGGTCAGCTTCGTGCCGCCCAGAACCACCGCGGTGATGACCCACAGCTCGTAAAGCTCGCCATCATTGGGATTGACGGAGCCGGATTCAGCGTAGAACACCACCGCAGACAGCCCGGCGAGGAAGCCGATGATCATGAAATTGATCATCATGTGCGGCCCCACGCGGATGCCGGCGTTCACCGCGGCGGTGCGGTTGTCGCCGATGGCATAGGCGTTGCGGCCATGCACCGTGCGGTTCATCAGGAACCAGATCGCCACTGTGACCGCCAGCAGGAACCATGTGGCCGTGTGCAGGCCCAGGAATTGCGCCTCGGCGAAATCCACAAGGGTCCAGTTCAGGTGGCTGGTGGGCTGTTCGCCGTTATACATGAACACCAGCCCGCGGTAGCCCAGCATGGACCCCAGCGTGACGATGAAGGCATCCACGCCGGTTTTCCACACGATCAGCCCGTTCAGCGCACCCAGCGCGATGCCTGTTGCCAGCGCCAGCATCCACGCCACGGGGATCACCCAATCGCCCAGGCTGGCGAAGATCGGCCAGGTCATGCTGTCCAGCAGCACGATGGCGCAGAGCGCATAGGTGGCCCCGACGGACAGGTCGATATTGCCGTTGACCATGACGATGGTCATGCCCATGGCGATGATGCCGATGGGGGCGGACTGCTTGAACAGCAACAGCATGTTGTCGATGTCCATGAAGGCCTTTTCCGACAGCGACAGGTATTCGCCCGCGACGCTGAAGAAGATCAGCTCCAGCACGATGAAGCCCCAGATGGCCCCACCCTTGAGATAGCGTGACAGGAGTCCCGGTTTCATTGTCTGTCTCCCTTACGCGATCGGTGACCAGAGCTTGCCGCGCTTGGCCGCGATATCGAGCCAGACAGCAAGGATGATGATGATCCACGTCACGACGAACTGGACGTAGAATTGCAGCCCGATCAGCAGCAGACCGTTCTGGATGAAGCCCAGGATCAGAACGCCGATCACCGTCTTGAAGATCGTGCCTGCGCCGCCCATCAGCGATGCGCCACCCAGGATCACGGCCGCCAGCACCTCAAGCTCCAGCCCCTGGCCCACGGTGTTCTGAGAGCCCAGCGACCGGCTGGCCTGGATCAGCCCCGCCGTGGCCACGCAAAAGGCGCTGATGAGGTAGCACAGGAACACAACCCGCGCCCGCGGGATGCCGGAGAATGTCGCCGCCACCCCGTTGCCGCCCACGGCATAGACCTTGCGCCCGAACGGCGTGCGGCTGAGCAGCAGGCCCAGCCCAACCGCCAGCGCCGCGAACAGCAGGATCGGCACCGGGATGCCCAGCGCCTCGCCCTGGCCGAAGACGCTGAACCAGGTGCCGGCCTTGTCATCGATGTCCATGTTCTTGCCGCCGGAATAGGTCAGCGTCAGCCCGTGAATGGCCGACAGCATCCCCAGCGTCACGATCAGGGAATTGAGCTTCAGATACCCCACAAGGAACCCGATCAGCGCCCCCAGCGCCAGCGTCATGGCGAACATCGCCGGGATCGCCAGCGCCGGGCCGATCTTGTCATGCAAATCCAGCACCACGATCGTGGAAAATGACATCATGGACCCCACGGAGAGGTCCAGATTGCCGCTGATGACCACGAAGGTCACGCCCAGGGCCATCACCCCCAGGATCGCCGAGGACCGAATGACCCCCATGATGTTGTCCGGGTCGATGAAGCGCGTGTTGGCGATGGTGAACACCACCATGAACACCGCGAAGGCCACAAGTATGCCCTGACGGGCCAGAAAGCCCCCGATATGCGATTTCGATAGCCCTTGCATGGCTCCTCCCTGTGGCCGAATGCCGGCCAGTCCCCTCTGGCGGCGGTTGATCCGCCGCACCGTTTGGCCCCTGCGACTGAGGCCGCACGGCCCGTCCGCCCTCCCCGGGCGGGGCCGTCACACCAGCGTCATGCCCCCGTCGATCATCACGATCTGGCCGGTCATGTAATCGCTGTCTTTTGACGCCAGGAACGTGGTCGTGCCGGTGATGTCCGCCGGTGTGGCCACGCGGCCCTTCAGGATCTCGGCGGAAAACTCCTCCATCGCCTGGCCGGGACGCTCGGCGGCGCCAATCTCCATCAGGTCGCGGTCCACCTCTTCCCACATCTCGGTCGCGACAACGCCAGGGGCAAACCCGGTCACGGTGATGTCATGGCGCGCCAGATCCCGCGCGGCCGATTGCGTCAGCGACACCACCGCCCATTTCGACGCGCAGTAGGGCGCCACATTGTCAAACCCCTGCCGGCTGGCGATGGAGGCGGTGTTGATGATCTTGCCCGGCGTCCCCTGCGCGATGAACTGGCGCGCGGCCTCCTGCATGCCGATCAGGCAGCCAAGGCCGTTGACCTCCATGATGAAGCGCCAGTTGTCTTCTGTCACGTCCAGGAAATTCATCGGCTTGTTCACGCCGGCGTTGTTGAATTTCACGTCCAGCTTGCCGAATGCGGCAACAGCCTTGGCGATCATCGCCGCCACCTGCGCGCGGTCTGTGACGTCCACGGCCGCCCAGGCGACCTTGCCGCCCCCGGCGCGCGCCCGGTCTGCGTTGGCGGCCGCGACCTCCTGCACCAGGGGCCCGTTGATATCCGCGAAGCAAACGTCCGCGCCTTCGTCCAGCAACGCCTCACCGATGGCGCGGCCAATACCGCGCGCTGCACCGGTGACGATGCAGGACCGGCCAGCAACACGTGTCATGGCCCCTCCAAATGTCTTGAGTATCCAGTGTGAGGGGCGCGGCAAAATCCCGCCGCGCCCGGTATGCTTGGTCTTGGATCAGAACACCGGCTTGGTGAACTCGCCCTGGTTGTCCTGCGTGATCTTCGGCGTGTCGAAGTAGTTCAGGAAGGGCACGTCCTCGCCATTCAGCACGTCAATGGCGGTTTGCAGGGCGGCTTCGGCGTCATCGACGGGGGACTGGTAGATGGAGCCCCAGTATTCGCCGCGCTCCATCGCCTCGTAGCCCACGGCAAAGTTGGTGGCGCCGACAAAGATGATGCCGTCGCGGCCCGCGGCCTTGGCGGCGTTCAATGCGCCCACGCCCATGTTGTCATCCCCGGCATAGACGCCGTCGATGTCGTCATACTTGACCAGGAAGGCTTCCATGACGCGCTGGGATTTTTCGCGGTTCCAGTCGCCCGGCTGGGTTTCCACCAGCGTGACATTGGGGCAGACCTCCGGCAGGCGATCCTCGAAGCCCTTGGCGCGTTCGATCGCGGTGGTATAGCCCGGCTGGCCGCTGATCTGCACGATCTGGGCTTCGTTCTCGATGCCCATGTCCTTGAACTTGTCGCACATGATCTCTGCCGAACGGGCGCCCTGGGTGATGTTGTCGGGGCCAGAGAAGCTGGCCACGAAGTCAAAGCCAGGCTCTGCGATGTTGGAATTGGTGACGATCACCGGAATGCCGGCCTGATGGGCCTTGCGCACGGCGGGGATCACGGCTTCGCCATTGGTCGGCCAGATGATGATCGCATCGACTTCCTGCTGGATCAGGTCTTCCATCTGGGCAATCTGGCGCGCCACGTCACCGCCGGCATCCAGAACCACCGTTTCCACGGCGTCATTTGCGTCCGCGGCGGCGATGAACGCCTGTTCATAGGTGGTCTGATAGCTGTCCACGCCGACGTTGTTCTGCGTGATGCCGATCTTCATGGTCTCGTGCCCTGCGGCGAAGGCGCCACCGGCCATCATGGCGGCGGCTGCGGTGGTGGCGACGAGCGTGTTGCGGATCTTCATTTCGGTTTTCCTCCCGGTTGATCTCTTCATGGCAGCGGTCCCGCCTCCTCTCTGGCGGGGCCAGTCATCCGTCCTCAGAATGAACATGTTCACGTTGAAACATTGTCTGGCACCCGTGAGCAGCAAAGATATCCGATGTGGATTATCGAACATCCATTATGGATATAAAATCTGAGGCGTCACATGGTCAAACTGAACAATCTTGGAGGGTGAGCGAGATGTCCAAACCAAAGGCATCCAATTTGATTGAAAACGCCTTGGCCAACAAGGCGGCGGAGCGAAACAGGGCCATGAACGCGTTGGGGGGACAATCGAACAGATCGCAGCCGTCGCCCTATGCGAATTCGCCGGCGACGGACATGCTGACCTTTCTGGGCCAGCTGGAGGATGAGCTGGAGCTGACGCATGAGCTGTTCGCCCCAAGCGCCTATCTGCGCATGGTGATGCATCTGCTGAAGGGGCATTTCGATGCCAAGATCGTCACCGCCACGTCGATGATCAGCGCCAGCAACGCGCCCTATGCCACCGCCAACCGCCGCCTGAAGGAGATGATCGCCGCCGGTCTGGTGGAACAGCGCCCCCGCACAGCCAGCGGCAAGAGCTTTTCCCTACATCCCAGCAAGGCGCTGCTGGACAGCTGGACGGAGTTTTCCGACAGGCTGACCCGGATCGCGCGGATGCGTTTTGGCGGGGATGATGCCAGCGCCAATGACAGCGACTATTTCTTCGGCGGCTCCTACATGGTGGCGCGGTCCATCCCGCCGCTGCAGGTGCTGCCAGAGCCGCTTAAGCTGTCCGGCGGGCTGCGGGTGCTGGTGCATGGCGATCCCACCTTCATGGTGATGGACGCGCTGAAGCGGCAGTTTGAACTGGTGATCGGCACCCAGATCTTTCAGCGCGCCTTTTCCATCGACCGTCTGCGCGAAGAGGCCATGCGCAACGCGGAACGGCCCAGCAGCCGGTATGACATCATCGCCGTGGATCTGCCCTGGGTGGGCGGCTTTGCCGAGGCCGACGTGCTGATGCCGCTGGATGAGGCCATGGACATCGCCCAGCTGGACCCGTCCGATTTTCACACCGCCGGCTGGCAGGCCGCGCATTGGGGCGGGCGGCCCTATGGCGTTCCGGCCCAGACAACGCCGGAGCTTCTGTTCTACCGCCGCGATCTCTTTGCCGAGGCCGGGCTGGAGACGCCCGACACCACCGATGCGGTGCTGGAGGCGGCGCAGGCCTTGCATGACCCGTCACGCGGGCGCTACGGGATTGCGTGGAATGCCGCTCGCGGCACGGCGCTGGGCCATACGGTCCTGATGACCATGGCCGATTTCGGCCAGCCCGTGCTGGACATGCCGCGCATTGCGGGCGGCTATGACAGCGCCGGCCTTGCGCGCGGAGACTACGCCCCCACCATCGACACGCCCGGCGGCCTGCTGGCGGCGGAATACCTGATGGAATTGTTGCGCTATTCGCCGCCGGACATCCTGTCCATGTCCTGGTATGAACGTGTGCGCCCCTATGCGGCGGGCAAGGTGGCCATGGCCTACGGCTACACGCTGCTGGCGCCGTATTTCGAGCTGGACGAAAGCTCGCCCGCGGCGCGGCAGACGGGGTATCTGCCCCACCCGGCAGGGCCGGGCGCGCCGAATGTGGCGCCGGTGGGCGGCTATATGCTGGGCATTCCAGCCAATCTGGCGCCGGAACGCGTGCCTGCGGCGGTTGAGGCGCTGAAGGTCTTTACCTCGCCCGAGGCGCAGAAGCTGTATGTGCAGAACGGCAGCCGCACCAACCCCCGCTATAGCGTCAGCGCGGACCCGGAGGTCAAGCGCGCCTCGCCCATCTTTGACGCGGTGGATGGCATGTCCTGGCGGGACGAGCTGCAATTCTGGCCGCGCCCGCCGGTGCCGGAGATCTGCGACATCATCCAGGCCTGTGGCGAGGAGTTTCACGACATGCTGCGCGGCCTGCTCAGCCCGCGTGCGGCTTTGCGCCAGGCCCAGTCGCGGGCCGAGGCGGTGATTGCCCGGAACCGGCCCCGTGCCGGCGCCAGACCCCAGACACCCGCAAAGTCCCGGCCCAACGCCGGACCATAAGACGGATCATCGTGACAGAGGAGGACACGACATGGACCCCAACCGCCTGAAAGGCAAGAATATCCTGATCACCGGCGCGGCCCGCGGCATGGGCGCGGCCAATGCCGAGGCCTTCGCCGCGCAGGGGGCGAATGTGTGCCTTGGCGATCTGGATCTGGACGAGGCGCAGAAGGTCGCCGATGCGATCAACGCCGCGGGCAATGGCCGGGCCATCGCCGTGAAGATGGATGTCACCAGCCGCGCAGACAATGCCGCCGCCGTGGCCGCGACGGTTGAGGCGTTCGGCTCCATCAACGTGGGCCTGTTCAATGCGGGTCTCAACAAGCCCCGGTTCTTCATGGATATCGATGAAGACAACTGGGACATGATCATGAACGTCAACACCAAGGCCATGTGGCTGGGCATGCAGGAGGTCGCCCGCCAGATGATCGCCCAAGGCCCGATGGAGGATCACCCCTACAAGCTGATCAATGTGGGCTCCATCGCCTCGCGCAAGCCGCTGGTGGATGTGACGGTCTATTGCACCTCCAAATACGGCTGTCTTGCGCTGACGGAATGCGGCGCGCTGGGGCTGGCCGAACACAACATCACCGTCAACGGCTATGCGCCCGGTGTCGTGGTCACGCCGCTGTGGGAACAGCTGGACAAGGACCTGGTCGAGATCGGGTTCAAGGAACGCGCAGGCCAGGCCTATGACGACATCGTGGACAACAACCTGGTCATCAAGCGCGTGTCCTACCCCAAGGACATCATCGGCACGGCCTCTTTCCTGGCGTCTGACGACAGCGATTACATGACCGGTCAGATGATTTCCATCGATGGTGGCTGGGTCACGAAGTAACCCGCTGATCTTCCATTTCTTTCATCACGCAACCGGGTGCGCGCCGCCGCACCCGAAAGGAGTTTTTCATGTCTCGCGCCCTGATGCCCAACATGCTGACCCCCGCCGATCTGGAGCCCAACTGGGAATGGCGGGACAAGATCCCGGCCTGGGGTCACAGCTCGGTCGATTTTGAACGCCGGATCGACCATGACCGCCTGCGCCGCTATCGTCTGGCGCGCACGCGGCAGTCCTTGCAGAACTCGCAGGCCGGGTCGCTGCTGTTGTTCGATGTGAACAACATCCGCTATGTCAGCGCCACCAAGATCGGCGAGTGGGAGCGGGACAAGATGTGCCGCTTCTGCCTGCTGACCGGCGATGACAGCCCCTATGTCTGGGACTTCGGCTCTGCCGCGGTGCACCACCAGCGGTATTCCGACTGGCTGGAGCCCGATCACTGCCTGGCCGGCGTTGTCGGCATGCGCGGCACCATTCCGCCAGAGTTCGGCCTGATGAAGAAATACGCCAAGATGATCGCCCAGCTGATCAAGGATGCGGGCATGGCCGATATGCCCGTGGGGGTGGACTATGCCGAAACGGCGATGTTCCATGCCCTGCAGGAAGAGGGCATCAAGGTCGTCGATGGTCAGCAGATCATGCTGGCCGCGCGCGAGATCAAGAACTGGGACGAGATCCAGCTGCTGACGCAGGCGGCCAGCATGGTCGATGGCGTCTATCACATGATCTACGAGGAGCTGAAGCCCGGCGTGCGCGAAAGCGATATCGTCGCGCTGTCCAACAAGCTGCTGTATGAAATGGGCAGTGACGATGTGGAGGCGATCAACGCCATTTCCGGCGAACGCTGCAACCCGCATCCCCATAACTTCACCGACAGGCTGATCCGCCCCGGTGACCAGGCGTTCTTCGACATCCTTCAAAGCTATCAGGGCTATCGCACCTGCTACTATCGCACGTTCAACGTGGGCCGCGCCACGCCTGCGCAGAACGATGCCTATGTGAAGGCGCGGGAATGGATCGATGCCTCCATCGCCATGATCAAGCCGGGCGTGACCACGGACAAGGTGGCCGAGGTCTGGCCCACCGCCGAAAGCCTTGGCTTCCCCAACGAGGACGCGGCCTTTGGCCTGCAGTTCGGCCACGGGCTGGGGCTGGCGCTGCATGAGCGCCCGATCATCAGCCGCGCGGTCAGCCTGGATCACCCGATGGAGATCAAGACCGGCATGGTCTTCGCGCTGGAGACCTATTGCCCCGCCACGGATGGCTATTCCGCCGCGCGGATCGAGGAAGAGGTCGTGGTGACGGAGACGGGCTGCGAGGTGATCAGCCTGTTCCCGGCCGAGGAACTGCCGATTGCCAACCGGTACTGACCGCCCCGGCCGGAGGCGCCCGTGGCATGCTGCGGGAGCCTCCGGCGGGAGTTTATCTGGCAAGATGAAGGGGGGCCCCATGACGGGAACCAACAGGGACGATTATTTGCGTATGTATCGCCAGATGGTGCGCATCCGCACCTTCGAAGACAATGCGAACCAGCTGTATCTGTCTGCCAAGATGCCCGGGCTGACGCATATGTATTCCGGCGAGGAGGCCGTGGCGGTTGGCATTTGCGAGGCGTTGACGGCGGAGGACAAGATCACCTCGACCCATCGCGGGCACGGGCATTGCGTGGCCAAGGGCGCGGAGTTCCGCGAGATGTTCTGCGAATTGCTGGGCAAGGCCGAGGGCTATTGCCGGGGCAAGGGCGGGTCCATGCATATTGCCGACCAGTCCAACGGCAACCTGGGCGCGAATGCGATTGTCGGCGGGTCCATGGGCATTGCCACGGGCGCGGCCTTCACGGCCAAGATGCTGGGCAAGCCGGATGTGGCGGTGTGCTTCTTCGGCGACGGCGCCACGGCGCAGGGGCTGTGGTATGAGGTCATGAACATGGCCGCGCTGTGGAACCTGCCGGTGATCTACGCTTGCGAGAACAACGGCTATTCCGAATATACCCCGACCGCGGAGATTGCCGCGGGCTCAATCATGGCGCGGGCGGAGGCCTTCGGGATCGAGGCGCATCAGGTGGATGGGCAGGACGTTCTGGCCGTGAACGAGTTGACGCAGCGCCTGGTGGCGCGTGCGCGCAAGGGTGAGGGGCCGTTCTTCATCGAGCTGATGACCTATCGCTATCACGGGCACCACGTGGGCGACATCAACCGCGAATATTACCGCGCCAAGGAGGAGGAGCAGGACTGGAAACAGAACCGCGACCCGATCATCCGGATGCGCGGCTGGCTGGTGGAGCAGGGCGTCGCCTCGGAGGAGGAGATCGACGCGATGAACGAAGAGATCCGCCAGGATGCGGAGGCCGCCGTTCAATATGCGCTGGATGCGCCCTATCCGCCGGGAGAGGAGGTGGACATGCATGTGTTCACCGACGTTCCCCACGCCACCAAGATGAACGCCTGAGGAGGGTTGAAGATGCGCGAGATCACGCTGTCACAGGCGGTCAACGAGGCGCTGGCCGAAGAGATGCGCCGGGACGAGACGGTGTTCATCATCGGCGAGGACGTGGCCGAAGCCGGCACGCCCTTCAAGGTGCTGGCGGGTCTGGTCGAGGAATTCGGCACGGGCCGGGTCGTGGACACGCCGATTTCCGAGCCGGGCTTTGTGGGCCTGGCGGTGGGGGCGGCCATGACCGGCACGCGCCCCGTGGTGGACCTGATGTTCGGGGATTTCATCTATCTGGTCATGGATCAGCTGTGCAACCAGGCGGCCAAGCAGCATTACATGTCTGGCGGCAAGCTGAAGGTGCCCATGGTGCTGCGCACCAATCTGGGCGCCACGCGGCGGTCGGCCGCGCAGCACAGCCAGTCTCTGCATGCGCTGGTGGCGCATATTCCGGGGCTGAAGGTGGCGTTGCCGTCTTCGGCGCTGGAGGCCAAGGGCCTGATGAAGACGGCCATCCGGGATGACAACCCGGTGGTGATCTTTGAAGACAAGCTGATGTACCAGGAAAAGGCGCCCGTGCCGGAGGAGGAATTCCTGATCCCCTTCGGTCAGGCCAATGTGAAGCGTGAGGGAAGCGACATCACGCTGATCGGCACGTCCTCCATGGTGCAGGTCTGTGAAAAGGCGGCGGAGATTCTGGCGGCCGAGGGAATCAGCGCAGAGGTGATCGACCCGCGCACCATCGTGCCGCTGGATGAGGCGACGCTGCTGGCCTCTGCCCGCAAGACAAGCCGGGTGATCGTGGTGGATGAGGGGCATCAGAACTTCGGCATCACGGGTGAGATCGCCGCGCGGATCAACGAAAAGGCGTTTTACCATCTGGACGCGCCAGTGCTGCGGCTGGGCGCGATGGATGTGCCGGTGCCGTTTTCGCCCGCGCTGGAGGATCTGACCGTGCCCACGCCAGAGGCCGTGGTGGAAAAGGCGCGCCGCCTCATGGCGGGGGAGATGATCCATGCCGCGTGATGTCATCATGCCTGCGCTGGGCATGGCGCAGGATACCGGCCTGCTGGTGGCCTGGCACAAGGCGCCGGGCGACAGCGTGGCGGAGGGCGATGTCCTGTTCGAGGTCGAGACCGACAAATCCACCATGGAGGTCGAGGCGCAGGCCGCGGGCTATCTGGTTGGCGTGTCGGCCGAGGCCGGACAGGATGTGCCGGTGGGGCAAGTGATTGCCCGCATCGCCGACAGCCCGGAGGAGGAGGCCAGCGACAGCTCCACCCAGCCCGCCAGCCCGGCCGCCACGCCCGTGCAGGATGACCTGCCCGATGGCGCAAAAGTCATCATGCCGACGCTCGGCATGGCGCAGGACAGCGGCCTGCTGGTCAACTGGCTGGTGGAGCCCGGCGCACACGTGGGCGCGGATGATCCGCTGTTCGAGGTCGAGACCGACAAGAGCACAATGGAGGTGCCAGCCGGGGCGGATGGATACCTGGCCGCGCAACTGGCGCAGGCCGGCGAAGCTGTGCCCACCGGGCAGGTGATTGCCATTCTGACGCCGTCCGCGCCCGCCCGCACCATCTCCCGCAGCGCCTCGGAGACCGCTGCACCTGCCCACGCCGAAACAGCTCCTGCGCCTGAGCCTGCGCAGGCGCCGGCAGCCGCGCGGC
>CBFHYV010000065.1:0-13081 GCA_965660085.1 uncultured Paracoccaceae bacterium | reverse complement strand
GCCCGGGAAATGACCAGCGGCGGAGAGATCACCATGCGGTCCTTGACGTGGCGCATGATGAGGTTGTTGGCAAAGCACCTGTCACGGCAGATCTGGCCCACCGTGCCCGGATCCGCGGCAAAGGGCGCGCGCGCGGCCTTGTCCGGCGTCAACGCCAGCGACCCCATCATGCCCTTGATCGTGGCCTCCCCCACCAGCGGGTGATCCGTCAGCGCGCGGAACCGCTCGGCCAGGTAGGGGCCGGTGTCCATGGCAACACGTTCGACGATCTGTTCCTCTTCGAGGATGCGCAGGTTTTCCATGGCCACGGCACAGGCCACGGGATGGCCGGAATAGGTGTAGCCGTGGTTGAATTCCACGCTGTCGATGACCTCTGCCACCGCATCGGTGACGACAGAGCCGCCGATGGGCTGATAGCCCGACGACAGGCCCTTGGCGATGGTCATGATGTCGGGGCGGATGTCCAGCGTCTGGCTGCCGAACCAGTTGCCCGTGCGGCCGAACCCGCAAATGACCTCATCCGCGATCAGCAGGATGCCGTATTTGTCCACGATGCGCTGCACCTCTGGCCAATAGCTGTCCGGCGCGATGATGACACCGCCCGCGCCCTGCACCGGCTCTGCGATGAAGGCGCCGACACGCTCCGGCCCGATCTCCAGTATCTTGGACTCCAGCTCGCGCGCGCGGGCCAGGCCGAACTCCTCTGGGGTCATCTCGCCGCCTTCCAGCCACCAGTTGGGCTGGCCGATGTGGACGATGCCGGGAATGGGCATGCCACCCTGCGCGTGCATCCCCACCATGCCGCCCAGGCTGCCCGACCCCACGGAGGAGCCGTGATAGCCGTTCCAGCGGGCGATGATGACATCGCGCTGCGGCTCACCCTTCGCGGCCCAGTAGGTGCGCACAAGGCGGATGTTGGTGTCATTGGCCTCTGACCCGGAGGAGGCGAAGAACACATGGTTCAGATCCCCCGGCATCAGCTGCGCCAAGCGCTCGGCCAGGGCGATCACCGGCACATGGGTGGTCTGGAAAAACGTGTTGTAATAGGGCAGCTCGCGCATCTGGCGGGCGGCGGCATCGGCCAGTTCGGAGCGGCCATAGCCGATGTTCACGCACCACAGCCCCGCCATCGCGTCCAGCACCGATGCGCCGTCGCTGTCGGTCAGCCAAACGCCTTCGGCGCGGGTGATGACGCGGGCGCCCTTGCGCGCAAGGCCCGCGCCATGGGTAAACGGATGCATGTGATGTGCCGAATCCAGCGCCTGAAGCTCGGCAGTGGGCATGTGGTTGGTGATCACGGTCATGGTCTGGCGGCCTTCGTTGAACGGTTGTCCCACCAGCGATAGGGGCTGGCGGCTGCGCGGTCAATCTGGCTGCGCCTGCGCCGCAGGCACGCGCCGCGCGACGGCAGGCCCAGCGCCCCGCAACAGCGCGCGCGATATTGCGCCTGCGCCGATTGTTTGCTCATGTATTCGTCAGGGCGGCTTCAGACCCGCCGAAAACAGGGGAGTGACGCGATGAAGACGTCCAAGTTCTTTGGCCTGACGGCCGCAGTCGCACTGGCCGCCGGGGCCGCCGGCGCGCAAGAGGTGCGGGTCTACAACTGGTCCGACTATATTGACGAAGGCCTGCTTGAGAAATTCGAGGCCGAAACCGGCCTGGAGCTGGTCTATGACGTGTTTGACAGCAACGAGGTTCTGGAAACCAAGATGCTGGCGGGCGGCTCCGGCTATGACGTGGTGGTGCCCACCGGCACCTTCCTGCAGCGCCAGATCAGCGCCGGCGCCTTCCAGCCGCTGGACAAATCCAAGCTGCCGAACCTGGACAACATGTGGGATGTCGTCTCCTCGCGCACGGCGCAATATGATCCCGGCAACGACTATTCCATCAACTACATGTGGGGCACCACCGGGCTGGGCGTGAATGTCGGCAAGGTGACGGAGGCGCTTGGCCCCGATGCGCCGATCGACAGCTGGTCTTTGGTGTTCGACCCAGCCAATATGGAAAAGCTGGCCGACTGCGGCGTGCATTTCCTGGACGCCCCGACAGAGATGATCCCCGCCGCGCTGGCCTACCTGGGCGAAAACCCCGACAGCCAAGACCCCGACGTGATCGCCAAGGCCGAAGCCGTCTATGCGGCGGTGCGTCCCTATATCCAGAAGTTCCACAGCAGCGAATACATCAACGCGCTCGCCAATGGCGAAATCTGCGTGGCGGTGGGCTGGTCCGGCGATGTGCTGCAGGCGCGCGACCGCGCGGATGAGGCAGAGAACGGCGTGGAAATCGCCTATAACGCGCCGTCCGAGGGCGCGCAGATGTGGTTTGACCAGATGGCCATCCCGGTGGATGCGCCCAACCCCGAAGGCGCCCATGCCTTCCTGAACTTCATCATGGATGCGCAGAACATGGCGACAGCGTCCAATTATGTCTATTACGCCAACGGCAACCGCGCCTCGCAGGAGTTTCTGGAACCTGACGTGATCGAGGACCCCGCGATCTACCCGAGCGCCGCCGCGCTGGAGACTCTGTTCACCACCCGCCCCTATGACCCGCGGCTGCAGCGCACCGTGACCCGCCTGTGGACGCGGATCAAATCCGGCACCTGATGCCCCCGGCCCGCGCCACCCCCGGCGCGGGCCATTTGCCTGACCGGAAATTTGCATGACACAACAGGTCTTCGCCCCGTGGTCAGACCCCACGGAACGCCCGCTGATCCAGTTCCGCAACGTCACCAAGCGGTTCGGCACGTTCACCGCCGTGGACGACCTCTCGCTGGATATTTACGGGCGGGAATTCTTTGCCCTGCTTGGCCCTTCGGGCTGCGGCAAGACCACGATCATGCGGATGCTGGCCGGGTTTGAAACCCCCAGCGAAGGCCACATCCTGCTGGCCGGACAGGACATCGCGCCCATTCCACCCAACCGGCGCGCGGTGAACATGATGTTCCAGAACTACGCGCTGTTTCCGCATCTGAGCGTCTGGGACAATATCGCCTTCGGCCTGCGCCGCGACGGGCAGGACAAGCAGACCATCGCCGCGCGGGTGGAGGAGATGCTGCGCCTGACCCGGCTGACGAAATTTGCCCGGCGCAAGCCGCACCAGATCTCTGGCGGGCAGCGCCAGCGCGTGGCCCTGGCGCGCAGCCTGGCCCGCGCGCCGAAACTGCTGCTGCTGGATGAGCCGCTGGGCGCGCTGGACCGCAAGCTGCGCGAACAGACGCAGTTCGAGCTGATGGACATTCAGGAAAAGACGGGCACCACCTTTGTCATCGTCACCCATGACCAGGAAGAGGCCATGACCGTGGCCAGCCGCGTTGCCGTGATGGACGAAGGCCGCCTGGTGCAGGTGGACACGCCGGACCGCATCTATGAACAGCCCAACAGCGTTTATGTCGCCGATTTCCTGGGCGAGGTGAACGTGATCGAGGCCACCGCCCGCCCCGAGGGCGACACCATCTGGCTGGACTGGGCCGAGGGGCAGCCGCCGCTGCGCACCCGCCCCGAACAGCCCCCCGCCAGCGCGCGGGTGCATTACGCGATCCGGCCCGAAAAGGTGGCCATCTCCGCCGACCGCCCCGCCGAGGCGCCCAATGCCGTTTGCGGCACGGTTCTGGATATCGGCTATCTGGGCAACATCTCCACCTATCATGTGGAGTTGCCGGACAAGCGGGTTCTGAAGGCGCAGGTGGCCAATGCCCGGCGTCTGCGCAACCGCCCCTTCACGTGGGGGGACACCGTGTGGCTGAGTTGGTCAGCCACCGCCGGCATCCTGCTGGAGCGTTAGGATGCGCCGCGCGATCCTGATTGCCGTGCCCTATCTGTGGCTTGTCGCCCTGTTCCTGGTGCCCTTCGCCATCGTTCTGAAAATCTCGCTTTCGGACATCGCGCTGGCCCGGCCGCCCTATCTGCCGCAGTTCGAGCTGTCCCAGGGCCTTGCGGGGCTGCGGGCGTTCATCGCCGCGCTGGATTTCGAGAATTTCGTCTTTCTGACCACCGATGATCTGTATTGGAAAGCCTATCTGTCATCGCTGCAGATCGCGGCGGTGTCCACGGTTCTGGCGCTGTTGCTGGGCTATCCCATCGCCTATGGCATGGCCCGCGCGGCACCGGAATGGCGGCCCACGCTGTTGATGCTGGTGATCCTGCCGTTCTGGTCCAGCTTTCTGATCCGGGTCTATGCCTGGATGGGGCTGCTGGCCTCTGACGGGCTGGTGAACCGGCTTCTGATGGGGCTGGGCCTGGCGGATGCGCCTGTGGCGCTGCTCAATACGCCCACGGCGGTCTATATCGGCATCGTCTATACCTACCTGCCCTTCATGATCCTGCCCATCTACGCCACGCTGGAAAAGATGGACGATTCGCTTCTGGAAGCGGCCGAGGATCTGGGCTGTTCGCGCGTCTCGGCCTTTTGGCGGGTGACGGTGCCGCTGTCCCGCGGCGGGGTGATCGCGGGCTGTTTCCTGGTGTTCATTCCCGCCATCGGCGAATTCGTCATCCCGTCCCTTCTGGGCGGATCGGACACGCTGATGATCGGCAAGGTCCTGTGGGAGGAGTTCTTTTCCAACCGGGACTGGCCCGTGGCCTCGGCCGTGGCGATCGTGCTGCTGGCGGTGCTGATCGTGCCCATCGTGCTGTTCCAGCGCAATGAACAACGCCAGCGCGAGGCCGAAGAATGAGCCGCCTGTCCTGGGTCAATGTCACGGCGCTGACGCTGGGCTTTGCCTTTCTCTACCTGCCGATGCTGGTGCTGATCGTCTACAGCTTCAACGAATCAAAGCTGGTGACCGTCTGGGCGGGGTTTTCCACCCGCTGGTATGCCGAACTGCTGCGGAACGAGGATTTCCTGGACGCCGCCTGGGTGACGTTGCGCGTGGCGTTCCTGTCCTCCACCCTGGCGACGGTGCTGGGCACCATGGCCGCGCATGTGCTGGTGCGGGGCGGGCGGTTCCGGGGCCGCACGCTGTTTTCCGGGATGATCTACGCGCCGCTGGTCATGCCGGAGGTCATCACGGGGCTGTCCCTGCTGTTGCTGTTCATCGGCATCGGGTTGGACCGCGGCGTGCTGACCGTGGTTCTGGCGCATACCACCTTTTCCATGTGCTATGTCTCTGTCGTGGTGTCGGCGCGGCTGGCCAGCTTTGACCGCGCGCTGGAGGAGGCCGCGCTGGACCTGGGCGCCAGCCCCTGGCAGGCGTTTCGGCTGGTGACGCTGCCCATCATCGCGCCGGCGGTGGCATCGGGGTGGCTGCTGGCCTTCACGCTGTCCCTGGACGATCTGGTGATTGCCAGCTTCACCACCGGCCCCGGCGCCACCACCCTGCCGATCAAGATCTTCTCGGCGGTGCGGCTGGGGGTCAGCCCGGAAATCAATGCCCTGTCCACCATCCTGATCGGGATCGTGACAATCGGTGTTATAACCGCATCACTGATCACGAAAAGGAACGCCCGCCTTCGGGTGCAAGACAGCCATGGACAGCCAGGGTAATGCGATGGAGCGGATACATGAACACGCAGCCTATGTGCCCGCGCATGGCAATTTCTGGGCCGATACTGTCGATCACAGCACCTGGCCGGAGCTGACGCAGGACCTGCGGGTGGATGTGGCCGTGATCGGCGGCGGGTTCACCGGGCTGAACGCGGCGCTGCGCGCGGCGCAGGGCGGGGCCAGGGTGGCGGTGCTGGATGCGCATGATCCGGGCTTTGGCGCCTCTGGCCGCAATGGCGGGTTCTGCTGCCTGGGCGGGGCCAAGATGGGCGCGGCCCAGATCGCGCGCCGCTTTGGCGCCACGCAGCTGGACACATGGCGCGCCGCCGAACGCGCCGCCGTGGATCATGTTGCCGGGCAGATCAAGGCGCATGGCTGGCAGGTGGATGCCCATTCGCAGGGCGAAACCCTGCTGGCCCATACCCCGCGCGCCTTTGCCCGGATGCGGGCAGAGATGCCCGCAATCGCCCGCGCCCATGGCGTGACGGCCCAGATCCTGCCGCGGGATGCGCTGGCCGAACACGGGCTGCGCGGCAATTTTCACGGTGCGGCCACGCTGCCCATCGGCTTTGCGCTGAACCCGGCCAAGCTGCACGCGGGCCTGTGTGCCGCCACGCATGCGGCAGGCGCGGCCCTGCATGGCCACAGCCCGGTGCTGGACATCCAGTCCGGTCCGCAGGGCTGGCTGTTGCGCACGCCCAAGGCCCGCGTGCATGCCGCGCGGGTGATCCTGGCCACCAATGGATATAGCAGCGAAAACCTGCCCGGATGGCTGCGCGGACGCTATCTGCCGGTGCTGTCCAACATCATCGTCACCCACCCCCTGACCGAGGATGAGCGCGCCGCCCAGGGCTGGACCAGCGGTCAGATGGCCTTCGACACGCGGTTCCTGCTGCATTATTTCCGCCTGATGCCGGATGGGCGGTTTCTGTTCGGGATGCGCGGCGGGCTGCGGGCCACGCCGGTGTCATCGCTGCTGACGCAAATGCGGATCAGGCGCAATTTTTCCAAGCTCTTCCCGGAATGGCGGCATGTGCCGATCACGCATGAATGGTCCGGGCTGGTCTGCCTGATGCCGGGGCGTGTGCCGTTTTGCGGAGAGGTCCCTGGCCACCCCGGCTTTTTCGCGGCACTGGGCTTTCACGGCAATGGCGTGGCCATGGGCAGCTATCTGGGCGCGCATGTGGGCGCCCTGGCCGTGGGGCAGCCGCCCGAGGGCCCCGCGCCGGAGTTCCTGCGCCACCCGCCCCGGCGCATGCCGCTGGGCCGGCGCCGCAGGCTGCTGATGGCGCCGGTCTACAGCCTTGGCACCCTGCTGGATCTGTAACGCGGACGCGGCGCGCGGATCTGTCTCCCTCCTATGATCTATGCTCATCCTTTTCCGGCGCGGGTGGGGTGGTCTGGCCGTGGATATGCGGCTGGCCGGTCTGGGCGCGGGCCAACTCGATTGACTGAGTAAAATGATAAGTTTTTCTTGCACCGCCTGCCCGGCTTGGATATGCCGACAAAAGTAATCAGGATTAAAGGAGCGAACATGACCTACCTGCGCACGACAACTCTGATCTTGGCCGCAACCCTGGCCCTGCCCGCGAGCGCTCAGGAAGTGAACCTGTATTCCTCGCGCCATTATGACACCGATGAACGGCTGTATTCCGACTTCACGGAGGCGACCGGCATCCGCATCAACCGCATCGAAGGCAACGCGGATGAGCTGATGGCCCGGATGCAGGCCGAGGGCCGGAACTCCCCCGCCGATGTGCTGCTGACGGTCGATACATCGCGCCTGCAACGCGCGGAGGACATGGGCCTGCTGCAAGCCGTGGACAGCGCCACGCTGAAGGCCGCCATCCCCGCCAACCTGCGCGACGATGATGACCACTGGTTCGGGTTTTCCCAGCGCGCGCGCATCATCTTCTATGCCAAGGACCGCGTGGACACCCCGCCCCAGACCTACCTGGACCTTGCAGATCCGCAGTATGAAGGCATGGTCTGCGCGCGGTCGTCCACCAATTCCTACAACCAGACGCTGATGGCGGCGATCATCGAAAACCACGGCACCGCCGCCGCGCTGAACTGGGCCGAGGGCGTGGTGTCCAACTTTGCCCGCCAACCCCAGGGCGGGGATACCGACCAGCTGCGCGGCATCGTGTCTGGCGAATGTGACATCGCCATTTCCAACTCTTACTACTTTGCCCGCGCGCTGCGCACCGATGTGTCCGGCGTGACGGAGCAGATCGACAGCATCGGCTGGGTCTGGCCCGCGCAGGATGCCGAAGGCGCGCATATGAACCTGTCCGGTGGCGGCGTGGCCACCCATGCGCCGAACCGCGAAAACGCCATCCGTTTCCTTGAATATCTGACCTCACCACAGGCGCAGGCCTATTTTTCGGACGGGAATGACGAATTCCCGGTCGTGGCCGGCGTGGACCTGGCGGACAACGTGGCGGCTTTGGGTGAGTTCACCGCAGATGACGTGAACCTGGCCGCCGTGGCGCAGAACATCCCGCAGGCACAGCTGCTGTTCAACCAGGCCGGCTGGCGCTGAGGGTCCCCCCCAGAACCGGAAAGGCCCGCGGCAGCACCGCGGGCCTTTTTCATGTCTGCCCCTGCAGGGTCAGATCACCACAAGATCATCCAGCAAACCGCCGATATCGGTGGTGCCTTCGATTGTCAGGCTGTGATCGTCAGCGAATTCGATGACCACGTCATCGCCGGACAGCGTGGCGTTCAGGAACAACAGCCCCAGCACGTTCTGGCCTTCGGGCATGATCTCCCGCGCGACATGGATGGTGTCCACGTCATCGTCGAAATAGCGGATCCGGTCATGACCGCCGGAAAACACAAAGGTGTCGCCAACCTGGGTCTCCCAATAGCGGAAGGCATCCTCGCCGCGATTGATGCCGGTCAGCACATCGTCGCCCGTGCCGCCCGCCAGCGTATCCCCCGTCCCGCGGGAGAACAGCCAATCATCCCCGGCGCCGCCCTCCAGCCGGTTTCTGCTGCTGTTGGACCCTGCCAGGTTGTCATCAAAGCGCGACCCGATGATGTTTTCCACCGAGTCCAGAACATCGCCGCGGGCGCCACGGTCGATCTTGTCCGCATGGTCCAGATCCACACGCACGCCAGAGGTGGCAAAGCGGTAGAAGGCCGTGTCAGCACCATCACCCCCGCTGAGCGTATCCGCCCCGGAGCCGCCATCCAGCATGTCATCGCCATCGCCGCCCATCAGCATGTCCGCGCCCTGGCGGCCAAACAGCCAGTCATCCCCGCCCATGCCGGACAGCATGTCCGCACTGGCGGTGCCGCGCATCTGGTTGACGCCGCTGCTGCCTTCGAACTGTTCGATCCCGTCAAAGCTGTCGCCCTGCGCATCGCCGGTGGAGAGCTGCGCAAACTGCACATCCAGCGTGAACGCCTCGGTCGCAGATGCGTAGGAGGCCGTGTCAATGCCCTCGCCGCCGATCAGCACATCAGCCCCGGCGCCGCCGTCCAGCTTGTCTGTGCCTGTGCTGCCGGTCAGCGTATCCGCCCCGGCCCCACCAAGCAGAAAGCCGAAGCCCACGGTGTCATATTCGCCCACCAAGGACAGGCTGTCATCGGCGTCGGTGCCGTCAAACGTGCGGTATTCAAAGATCCACAGCCCCTCGATCCCGGTATTGCCCGGCGTGCTGTCCAGCGTGTCAATGGCCTCGCGCGTTTCGGCAAGTGACTGCACCTCGCCCGCCAGAACGATGCCTGAACTCATGGACTGCCACTCATACCGCGCGCCCACGATATCCTGCAGGCGGACGACCACATCAAAGTTTCCTGCGCCACGGTCAAACAGTTGCGTCTGGAAATTCACGGGATCTTCCTGCGGCAGATCCACTGCCCAACCGTATATGCGCAGACCAGCCCAGGTGAAGGTTGCAACGCCGGCCTCTTCATCCACGTCCACGGCGCGCACCGGCGCGGGCACGGGGGAGGTGGCATGTGTCTCATAATCTCTCTGGCTATGGCTGTACTGAATAAAAACAGCGCTGTACGGCACCAAAGCCCAAGCGGCAGAGCCAAAGCTGGCGGCCAGGTTGTCAACGTCATACTCATACCAAGTCCCGGTCGGCAGATCGGGATGCATGATGACCGTGCCAGCGCGCATCGTCTGAACTTCGCCTATGCTCAGCGTTTCCGAGCCCAGCCGAAGACCTTCGGTGAACACGCCGCTCAGGTCGGTGGTAATTGTCCTGTCATTATGGCCGACCTCCGTCTCGCCATATCCGGCCGTGCCCCCCAGCCCGGCCTGCAAATCCGAGGTCATTGCAATCACGGCATCTGTCATGGAAAATCCTTATTGTCGCGTTCCGCCCCCGAACCCTGCAAGAGGCGCAAATTAACGGCAAGAAAAGTATTCTGACCTCTTCCCTAATGCGCTGATAAAATTGAACTTAATTTTCCGCGCCGCATTAAATTCGTCTTTGCCCGCACCGCGCTTCTTGCAATGCGCGGCGGGGCTGCGCCTGCCGCCCCTGAATAGCGCGCGGATGGATCACTGACAGGCAATGGCGCCCTGCGCCCCGCCTGAGCCCGCCCGGCCAGGGGCGCGACGCCCCCGCATCGGTTTGGCACGGCGGGGGATCATATGGCACAGCTTGGCGATGGCGGGCGCATCAGCTTCGTGCAGCGGGGCAGCGAAATCTCGGTCCAGATCGCGGGGCCCGATGGCACGGCACAGTCAGACCCGGTGGCGCTGTTTGCCCCCGGCACCCGGCCCACGGCGGCCGTGCTGGCCGATGGCAGCTTTGTGGTGGTGTGGCAAAGCTATCTGTTTGACGGCTCGCTCTATCTTGATTCCCAACTGCGGGGCCTTGGGTTCTACGATGCCGATTGGGGCGTTCTGGGCCAGCGGTTTCACGCGGATGGCACGCCGCGCGGCTACGGGTTTCACGTCAGCGCGCTGGACAACAGCTGGAGCGAACAGCGCAACGCCACCGTGGCCGCAACCCCGGATGGCGGCTTTGTCGCCGGCTGGACAAGCTGGGAAACCCTGTCCCCAATCGTCGTTGCCCGGCATTTCGGGTTTGATGGCCAGCCCACCGGACCGCAAGAGGCTTTTGGTGGATCGGAATTCCTGGTCAATGACGGCCCGCGGCTGGATGTGTCCGGCACCAGCGTGACCGTGCGCTGGCCCGCCTCTGACGGCACCACCGCCAGCGCCACAATGCCCTTGCCCCAGGTCACGGAGCCGCAGGTGACGCTCTCCCTGCCGCATCCCGAGCAATGGGAGAGGATCAGCGCCTTCGTCACCCTGACGCCAGACAGCCCCGCGCCCCAGTCCATCAGCTGGGTCTGGCTGCGGGACGGCCAGCCCATTGAGGACGCATCCGGCCCGGACCTGCTGCTGGAGCAGCCCCAGGTTGGCGGCCGCATCAGCGCCCGCGCCACGCTGACCTTTGCCGATGGCCGTCAAACCGTCATCACCAGCGCCGAAACCGCACCAGTGGTCGATATCAACGACCCCGCAATTGTCACCGTCAGTTTTACAGGCGGCACCGATATCGGGGATGAATTACGAGCACAGGTGGATGTCTTTGACCCGGATGAAAAGATTTCCAGCACCATCAACCTGCATTGGTATCGGAACGGAGAGGATATTACCGATTCCATTTCCGATTTCTCCCATATGCTGACAGAGGCAGATGAGGGCGCAACCTTTCAATTGCGGGCCAGCTATCTGGGGCACGACGTGGAAAGCAGCCTGACCACAGTCCTCAGCGCGCCATTCCGCATCAACACCCGCCCCACCGGCGCGCCCGCCATCACCGGCACGCCGCAGCAAGGAGAGGTGCTGCGCCTCGACACCGCCAGCATCACGGACCCTGACGGGCTGGGCGCGTTCACCGTGACATGGCACGCGGACGGTGCGGTGATCGAAGGGCTTACCGGCCCAAGGCTGGACCTGACGCAGGATCTCGTCGGCCAGGTGATCGACGCCGTGGTGAGCTACACCGACGGCTTCGGCACCCTCGAAACCCTCACCACCGCGCCCACAGACCCCATCGAAAACCGCAATGACGCCCCCTCTGGCGTGCCCGTCATCACTGGCATCCCGCAACAGGGCGAGGTGCTGTCGCTTGACACCACCAGCATCGCGGACCCTGACGGGCTGGGCGCGTTCGCCGTGACATGGCGCGCGGACGGTGCGGTGATCGAAGGGCAGACCGGCCCAAGGCTGGACCTGACGCAAGATCTCGTCGGCCAGGTGATCGACGCCTTGGTCAGCTACACCGACGGCTTCGGCACCCTCGAAACCCTCACCACCGCGCCCATGGACCCAATCGAAAACCGCAATGACGCCCCCTCTGGCGTGCCCGTCATCACTGGCATCCCGCAACAGGGCGAGGTGCTGACGCTCGACACCATCAACATCGCTGATGCCGACGGGCTGGGCGCGTTCACTGTGACTTGGCGCGCGGATGGTGCGGTGATCGAAGGGCAGACCGGCCCAAGGCTGGACCTGACGCAGGATCTCGTCGGCCAGGTGATCGACGCAGTGGTCAGCTACACCGACGGCTTCCGCACCGTCGAAACCCTAAACGCCACACCCACCAACCCCGTGGAAAACCGCAATGACGCCCCCACTGGCGCACCTGCCATCATCGGGGTTGCCAAACAGGGGGAAACCCTGTCCGTCGATCTGACGGAGATCGCGGATGCCGATGGGCTTGGCCCCGCCCGCCTGCAATGGCGGGCCGATGGTGTTGATCTGGACAGTGAAACAGGCCCGCGCCTGACGCTGACACAGGACCATGTGGGTCAGCACATCACTGTGCAGGCGCGCTACACAGACGGGTTCGGTGCTGTGGAAACCGTGGTTTCCCCGGAAACAACAGCAGTGGAAAACATCAACGATGCGCCCCTTGGGGGTGTGACCCTGACCGGCCAAGCCGAAGTCGGCGCGACGATCACGGCCGAGACCTCCGCACTGACGGACCCAGACGGCGCGCCGGAGGCGGGCTATCAATTCCGCTGGTTCCGCGATGCGGATGTGATCGGGGTGACCCGCACGGCGGACTACACCCTGACACCCCAGGACGCAGGCCATGCCATCGCGGTCGAGGTGGTGTTTACCGATGGCGGCGGCACGCAGGAGGTGCTGCGCGCCCCCGCTACCGCAACGGTGCAGCAACCTGACCCGACCATTCGCGGCACGGATCTGGACGACAGTCTGGAAGGAACCGGCGCGGGCGACACCATTCTGGGCATGGCCGGGAATGACACGCTGATGGGGTCTGGCGGGGATGACGTTCTGGACGGCGGCGCGGGCAATGACAGCCTGATGGGCGGCCTGGGCGACGATACGCTGATGGGCGGCGCAGGGGCCGATCACCATGATGGCGGCGATGGCGCGGACACGGTGTCCTATGACGGCTCGCGCGGGTCGCTGCGGGTGGACCTGATGTTCCCGCAGATCAACACCTTCTGGGCCGCGGGCGATACCTATGACGGGATCGAACACATCATCGGCAGCCAGGGCTTTGAAAACCTGCGCGGCACCACCGGCGACAACCGCATCCAGGGCCTGGCCAATGTGGATTACATCTTCGGCCGCGCCGGCAAT
>CBFHYV010000064.1:0-13184 GCA_965660085.1 uncultured Paracoccaceae bacterium | reverse complement strand
GTCCACCGGACGATCCAGCGCGGTCATCGCGGTTTTCAGCCGTTCGATCTTGGCCAGGGTCTGGGCGTCTGGCGGGGCAACGGGGCGCAGCACCAAGCCATCCGCGCCGGTGTCCGCCTGCAATCCGCGCACGCGGCCCAGGGCAGCCGCGCGGGACAGGGCCTGGGCCGACGGCGGGGTGGGGTCTGCGCCAAAGCTCGGGTCTGCCTCGGCCAGGTCACGGAAGAACTCCGCCACGGCTTTCATCATCCGCACCGGATCGTCGAAACCTTCGACCGTGCAGGAAAACGCGCCATATGCAACGCTGAGCGACTTGCCGCTGTCCTTCATGAACCCCTAACCTTTCCGCACCTAGAGCCTTGCTCCTCTTTCAGGTTACACCGCGCAAGCCGTGCGATTCTGTGCTCCGAAGCGTATCATTTCGGGGCCGAATTGTGGCAGCAAAACCAAGCAGAAGGCCACAGCCCGTGTCAGACGCCCCGCCAGATAGCCCGCACCTGCCCGTCGTCACGCGCGCGGGGCCGGTCTTGTTGCTGGGTGGCGGATGGTGCCCGGTGGAGGAGGTCCGCGCGCTGGCGCAGCGCTGTGCCGCCCTTGTGGCCGCCGATGGCGGCAGTGACCGTGCGCTGGCGGCGGGACTGGTGCCCGATGCCGTGATCGGCGACATGGACTCGCTCAGCCCCGAGGCCCGCAGCCGCATCCCGGCGGACCGGCAGCACCCGGTGGCCGAACAGGACAGCACGGATTTCCAGAAATGCCTGCAGCGCCTGCGCGCGCCACTGATCCTTGGGCTGGGCTTCCTGGGCAAGCGACTGGATCATGAACTGGCCGCGATGTGGGCACTGGCACAGCACGCCGATACCGACTGCATCCTGATCGGCAAGGCCGATATCGTGCTGGCACTGCCGCCCTATCTGGCGTTGTCCGTGCCGCCGGGCAGCCGGGTGTCCCTGTTTCCGATGGCGCGTTGCACGGGCCGGTCCACGGGCCTGGCCTGGCCGATCGACGGGCTGACCATGGCGCCGGACGCGCGCATTGGCACCTCCAACCGGGCGGATGCCGCGCGGATCGAACTGTGGATGGACGCGCCCGGAATGTTGCTTATTCTGCCGCGGGCGGCGCTGGACCAGGCGCAACAGGCGATGTTGCGGCCCGGCGCGCGGTGGCCCGTTCGCGCAGCAGGATGAACAGCCCCGCGGCGATGGTGACGCAGATCCCCGCCAGCGCCAGCCCATCCGGCAGATCCCGGAACACCAGCCAGCCGATCAGCGTGGCAAAGGGGATTTCCAGATATTGCATGGGCGCCAGCGTGGCCGAAGGCGCAAACCGCAGCGACCATGTCATCAGCAGATGGCCCACCGTGCCAAGGCTGCCCATGGCCAACACCATCCACAGCGTGCTGCCCGAAAGCCCCTGCCATTGCGGCAAGGCCAGGTTCAGCGGCATCGCTTGCCCCAGCAGCAGCACAGGCGCCAGCACCACCAGCGCCATGACGCCGCTGACCGCCTGCATTGCCACGGGGTCCGTCTGCTTGGCGATGCGGCGCGTGACCAGCATGAACAGCGCAAACACCACCGCCACGCCCAGCGGCAACAGCGCCGGCCAGCCCACATCCCGAAAGGTTGGCTGAACCACCATCAAGGTGCCGCCAAACCCCACCGCGCAGGCGCCCAGGCGCCAGGGGCCGACCTCCTCGCCCAGCACCAGCCACCCCAGTAGCAGCATCAGGAACGGCATGACGAAGGCGATGGCGATGGCCTCTGCCAGGGGCAGATACAGCAGCGCGCTGAACATCAGGGCAATCCCGCAGATATGCAGCCCCGTGCGCAGCGCGACAAAGCCCAGCACCCGCGCATCCATCCTCCACGGCCGCCGCCCCAGCCAGACCAACGGCCACAGCAACGCCACCTGCACGCCGAACCGCAGCAGCACCAATTGCCAGACCCCCACATGCGGCCCCAGCAGCTTGGCCAGCGAATCGGCCATGGGCGCCACGATGCAAAAGCCCAGCATCAAGAGAACGCCGATCACCGGCCTGTCCTGGGTCATGGGATCAACAGGCCACAGCCGCGCGCGGGGCGCAAGGCTCAACAGTTGGGGACGTTGACCGCCAGCCCGCCCAGCGAGGTTTCCTTGTATTTCTCGCTCATGTCGGCGCCGGTCTGGCGCATGGTCTCAATGCAGGCGTCCAGCGGCACGAAATGCTGCCCGTCACCCCGCAGCGCCAGCGAGGCGGCGGAGACTGCCTTGATCGCGCCCAGGCCGTTGCGTTCAATGCAGGGCACCTGCACCAGCCCCTTCACCGGGTCGCATGTCATGCCCAGGTGATGTTCCAGCGCGATCTCGGCGGCATTCTCGATCTGTTCGGGCGTGCCGCCCAGAACCGCGCACAGGCCGGCGGCGGCCATGGCGCTGGCGCTGCCGACCTCTGCCTGGCAGCCGGCCTCCGCCCCGCTGATGGAGGCGTTGAATTTCACCAGCCCGCCGATGGCCGAGGCCGTCAGCAGAAAATCCTGCACCCCCGAGGCCGACGCCCCCGGCACATGATCCAGCCAATAACGGATGACCGAGGGCACGACCCCTGCCGCGCCATTGGTGGGCGCGGTCACCACCTGCCCGCCGGCGGCGTTTTCCTCGTTCACCGCCATGGCATAGACGCTCATCCAGTCATTGATGGTGTGCGGTGCGGTCAGGTTCATGCCGCGTTCGGCCAGCAGCTGATCATGGATGCCCTTGGCGCGGCGCTTGACCCCCAGCCCGCCGGGCAAGATGCCTTCGGTGGTCAGGCCACGGTCGATGCAATCATTCATCACCTGCCAGATGCGGCCCACGCCGCTGTCCAGCTGCTCTGCCGGGCGTCTGGACAGTTCATTGGCGCGTTTCATCTGCGCGATGCTGCGGCCAGAGCTGCGCGCCATTTCCAGCATCTCTGCCGCGGATTTGAAGGGGAAGGGCACGGCCGGTCCGTCATCGGTATCCTTGCCCGCGGCCAGTTCCTCCTCGGTCATCACAAAGCCGCCGCCGATGGAATAATAGGTGCGCTGCAGGATCACGTCGCCCTGCGGGTCCGTGGCCATCAGGATCATGCCATTGGCATGGCCCGGCAGGTTTGGCCCGAAGTCAAAGACCAGATCCGCTTTGGGATCAAACCGCAGCACCGGCAGGCCATCGGGGTGCAGGGCGCAGTCCTGCGCGATGCGCGCCAGCGTGGCCTCGGCCTTTTCGGCGTCATAGGTCTCGGGCTGAAACCCGGCCAGGCCCAGGATGGTGGCCCGGTCCGTGGCATGGCCAACCCCGGTGAAGGCCAGGCTGCCATGCAGCGAGGCGCGCAGCCCCCCGAAATGAAAGGGCGAGGCGCGCATCAGGTCCAGGAACCGCGCCGCCGCAACCATGGGCCCCATGGTATGCGAGGAGGACGGGCCGACCCCGATCTTGAACATATCGAACACGGACAGGAACATCACAGTCTCCGGCGGTTGAGGTTGGTGGCGAAAGGGGTGGGCGGGCGGTTCAGCCCGTCGGGTAACGCGGCGCGGTGAAGGTCTGCGGGCCAAGCCCCTCGGCCAGGGCGACGCGCGCCACGCTGTCGCGCTGTTCCAGATCCGCGGCCATGGCTTGCAGGCGCGGCCAGCGGCCGGGCGCGAACCAGCCCGCAGCACCGGCAGGATACAGCGCCGCCCAGCGCATCAGGAAGGCCAGGTAGATCTGCCGCGCGTCCGGCGGGGTATCGCCCCGCGGCGCGGGGCCAAGCGCCACGGGTGCCTGCGCATCCAGCACATCCAGCGCCTGTGCGGCCTGACAGGCCAACCGCGCCCGCACGTCAAATGTGGCATCACCGGGCGCGGTGCGTTCGGTATGGAACACCCCGATCAGCGCCGGGTGCAGCGTGTTGGAGATATAGAACAGCCAAGCCAGCGCCGCGCCCCGGCCGGGGGCGTCCGGCGCCGGAAACAGGCCGCCATGCCGGTCCGACAGCCACAGCAGGATCGCCGCGGTTTCAAAGATCGGGCCATCGGGCGTTTCCAGCACAGGAATGCGCCCGGCCGGGTTCATGGCCAGATAGGCCGGCGCCTTGTGCTGGCCCGCGGCACGATCGACGGGCACGGCCCGAAACGGCAGCGCAAGTTCTTCCAGTGCAACCCGCACGATGGCAGAGGCGTTGTCAGAGGCGAAGTGGAGCGTGTAGCATGTCATGGCCCAACTAAACCCGATCCGTGCCCATCACGGCAGCAAAATCCGACGATACGCGGCAGGATTGCGAAAAAGTTTGTAATTTGCACGGGACAAACGATAAGGGATGCAGAAAAATCGATATAGGCCCTGTTCCCGCCTGCCTTGAGCCTCTTATCTGCCACGGTTGAGCGTTAGACCGTTCGCAAAACTGGAGAAGACCTATATGACCGGAGAGCTTTCGCCCATTGATCGCGCCAAGTATGTGGCGGCCTGTGGCGCGGCGGATTTCGTTGAAAACGGCATGCGCGTCGGGCTTGGAACAGGATCGACAGCCGCCTGGCTGGTGAAGCGGCTGGGTGAGCTTGTACGCGAACGCAACCTGAAGTTCCGCGCCGTGGCAACCTCGCAGCGGACAGAGGAACTGGCGCGGCAGGCCGGGCTGAACGTGATGTCCCTGGAAGACGCGCGCTGGCTGGACCTGACCATCGACGGCGCCGACGAATTCGACCAGGAGTTGAACCTGATCAAGGGCGGCGGCGGCGCGCTGCTGCGTGAAAAGATCGTGGCCACTGCCAGTGACCAGATGATCGTGATCGCCGATGCCAGCAAGGAGGTGGAGACCCTGGGCGCCTTCCCCCTGCCCTGCGAGGTTCTGAAATTCGGCTGGCGCACCACCCAGGCGCTGATCGAGGAAACGCTGACCGCCGTGGACGTGCTGGGCCGGTCCAGTTCCCTGCGCATGAACGGGTCAGAGCCCTTCCTGACCGACAACGGCAACTATGTGATCGACCTGCACCTCAACCGCATCGGCAACACCCGGCAGCTGGCCATGGTGCTGAACCAGATGCCCGGCGTGGTGGACAATGGCCTGTTCGTGGACATCTGTGACACCGTGATCGTCGGCCATGCCGATGGGCGGATCGAGATGCGCGACATCAAGGAAGGCCGCATCTCTCACGAGCAGATCGACCTGCGCGAGGATGACAACATCTTCGCCAATATCGGCGACTGACCCAGCCCTGATGCCCGGCAGCCCCGGGCGGCACCCTCAGGAAATGCCCCCCGCGCTATGGCCAAGCGCGGGGCACTATGGGATACCTGCCGCAACGGACCGGCAGGAGGCTACCAGCCATGAGTGACTTCGACTTCGACCTCTTCGTGATCGGCGGCGGATCGGGCGGTGTGCGGGCCGCGCGCGTCGCGGCCTCGGAAACCGGGGCGCGGGTTGGCCTGGCGGAGGAAAGCCGCTATGGCGGCACCTGCGTGATCCGCGGCTGCGTGCCCAAGAAGCTGATGGTGTTTGCCTCTGAATACGGCGGCATGGCCGAAGCGGCCCGCGCCTATGGCTGGGATGCCCAGGTCGGTGATTTTGACTGGTCGGTGTTTTCCGGCCATCTGAACGCCGAGCTTGACCGGCTGGAGGCTGTCTATCGCCGCCTGCTGGCCAATGCCGGGGTGCAGACCTTCGATTGCCGCGCCAAGGTGGCAGACCCCCACACCGTGGAGCTGGCCGATGGCCAGCGGGTCACGGCGCGTCACATTCTTGTGGCCACTGGCGGGCGGCCCGTGCGGCCTGACATGCCCAACGCGCATCTGGGCATCGTGTCCGATGACATCTTCCACCTGCCGCAGCTGCCCAAGTCCGTGCTGATCGTCGGCGGCGGCTATATCGCCTGCGAATTCGCCTGCATCCTGCATGGGCTGGGCGTGCAGGTCACGCAGTTCTATCGCGGCGCGCAGATCCTGCGCGGCTTCGATGACGAGGCCCGCGGCCTGATCGCCGATGCCATGCGCGAACGCGGGATCGGCCTGCACACCGGCACCAACATCCTGGAAATGGCCGCAGCCGGGGACCGCCCGCCAGAGGCGCCGACCTCTGAATCGCTGGGCCGGCCGGGTGAGGCCGGGCTGGAACGCTCTGCCGCCAATTCTGGCCCGGTCTGGGTCAAATCCACCACCGGGCATGAGGCCGTGTATGACGCGGTGCTATTTGCCACCGGCCGCGCGCCCAACACCGCCGATCTGGGCCTGGAGGACGCCGGCGTGCGCCTGGGCCGCGGCGGAGAGGTCATGGTCAACGAATACAGCCAGACGGATGTGCCCTCCATCCACGCCATTGGCGATGTGACCAACCGGGTGAACCTGACGCCCGTGGCCATCCGCGAAGGCATGGCCTTTGTCGAAACCGTGTTCCGGGGCAATCCCACGCCCGTGGACCACAGCCTGATCCCCTCTGCCGTGTTCACCCAGCCGGAAATGGGCACCATCGGCCTGAGCGAGGAAGCCGCGCGCGAGCAGGAACCCATCGACGTTTACTGCACCTCCTTCAAGCCGATGCAGAGCTCCTTCGCCGGCCAGCCGGACCGCGTGCTGATGAAACTGATCGTCAGCCAGCAAAGCCGCAAGATTCTGGGCTGCCATATCGTCGCGCCCGGGGCGGGCGAAATGATCCAGCTGGCGGGCATTGCGGTCAAGATGGGAGCCACCAAAGAGGACTTTGACCGCACCGTCGCCGTCCACCCCACCATGAGCGAAGAGATCGTGACAATGCGCGCGCCGGTGCGCAGCGCTTGATTTCCCCGCCATCGTGCACAGATCAACGCGAAGACACGCACGGCCTCCCCATCCGGGGAGGGTCTGCGAACCAACAGCAAGAGGAACTTGTCCATATGGCAGGCAACAGCGGCGGCCCCTGGGGCGGCGGAGGCAACAGCGGCGGCAATCGCGGCGGGTCGAACGGCAATAACGGCCAGAATGGCGGCAATGGCCCCGGCAACGACCAGCCCCAGATCCCCGAGATCGACGAGCTGATGAAAAAAGGCCAGGAACGCCTGCGGGTGCTGATGGGCGGGCGCGGCAACGGCGGCGGCTTCTCCAACGGCGGCGGCCTGGGCGGCGATGGCGGCCCGAAGCTGACGCGCGGCACGGTGCTTCTGGGTCTTGCGGGCCTCACGGGCCTGTGGCTGTTTGCCAGCCTGTACACGGTCCGCCCCGAAGAACGCTCTGTCGAGCTGTTCCTGGGCGAATATTCCCAGACCGGCTCGCCCGGCCTGAACTTCGCCCCCTGGCCTCTGGTGACCGCCGAAGTGCTGCCCACCACCTCTGAACGCACCGAGGAAATCGGCGTAGGCCGTGCCTCTGGCCGCAATGATGACGGGCTGATGCTGACCACGGATGAAAACATCGTGGACATCGATTTCCAGGTGGTCTGGAACATCAAGGACCCGGCGCAGTTCATCTTCAACATCGCCGAGCCGCGCGAAACCATCCGCGCCGTGTCCGAATCCGCCATGCGCGAGGTCATCGCCCAGTCCGAACTGGCGCCGATCCTCAACCGGGACCGCGCCATCATCGCGGACACCGTGGAAGCGCTGATCCAGCAGACGCTGGACAACTATGAAAGCGGCGTGAACATCGTCCGCCTCAACCTCGACAAGGCCGACCCGCCCATGGAGGTGATCGACGCCTTCCGTGACGTGCAGGCCGCCGAACAGGAACGGGACCGCCTGGAACGTCAGGCCGATGCCTATGCCAACCAGGCCCTTGCCGGGGCCCGCGGTGAAGCCGCACAGGTTCTGGAAGAGGCCGAAGGCTACCGCGCCCGTGTCGTCAACGAAGCCCAGGGTGAGGCCAGCCGCTTCAGCGCGGTTCTGGACGAATACCGCAAGGCGCCCGACGTCACGCGCAAGCGCCTGTATCTGGAAACAATGGAAACCGTGCTGGGCCGCGTTGACAAGATCATCCTTGATGATGCCGCCGGCGGTGGAAATGGCGTCGTGCCCTACCTGCCGCTGAACGAACTGCGCCGCGGCGCCTCCAGCACCGGGGAGAGCAACTGATGAACAAATCCACCCTTATCCTGCCGGCCATCGCGGTGGTCGTCGTTGGCATCCTGTCCTCCGTCTTCATCGTGGATGAACGTGAAAAGGGCCTGGTGCTGCAATTCGGCCAGATCGTCCGCGTGAAGGAAGACCCGGGTCTTGGCTTCAAACTGCCGCTGATCCAGGAAGTCGTGCGCTATGACGACCGGATCCTCAGCCTGGACACGCAGCCGACCGAAGTCACGCCCTCCGATGACCGCCGCCTGGTGGTGGACGCCTTCGCGCGCTACCGCATCGCGGATGTGGTGCAGTTCCGGCAGGCCGTCGGCGTCGGCGGTCTGGCCAGCGCCGAGGATCGCCTGGAAGGCATCTTGAACGCGCAGGTACGTGCGGTGCTCGGCTCCGATGGTGTGACCTCCAACACCATCCTGTCGTCTGATCGCGCTAGCCTGATGGAGCGCATCACCGACGAAACCCAGCAACTGGCACAGCCGCTGGGGATCGAGGTCGTGGACGTGCGCCTGAAGCAGACAGCCCTGCCCGACCAGAACCTTGCCGCCACCTTCGAGCGGATGCGCGCCGAGCGGGAACGTGAGGCCACGGACGAACGCGCCCGCGGTGAAGAAGCAGCCCAGCGTGTCCGCGCCCAGGCAGACCGGACCGTGGTGGAGCTTGTCTCCGATGCGCGCCGGGAGTCCGAGATCATCCGAGGCGAGGCCGACGCCCGCCGCAATAACATCTTCGCCGAAGCCTTCGGCGGTGATCCGGAGTTCTTTGAATTCTACCGCTCGCTCACGGCTTATGAACGCGCGCTGCAGGGCAACAACTCCACGCTGGTGCTGTCCCCGGACAGCGAATTCTTTGAATTCCTGAACGGCTCCGGCGCCGGTACCCTGCCCCGCGTGGTCCCCCAGGCCGAAGCGCCCATGGAAGATAGCGTGTCTGAATGACGGATCTGGTCACCGGCCTGGCGCTGGTCCTGATCCTGGAGGGGCTGGCCTATGCGCTGGCCCCTTCGCTTGTGGAACGTATGCTGGACGCCCTGCGCGCCATGCCGCTGCCCACCCGGCGGGGCCTGGGGCTGGCAAGCCTGGCCACCGGGGTGCTCATGCTCTGGATCGTCAAGGCCTGACCCCACCAACAGCGCCATCGTCAAGGGCCGCGGCCGTGCCGGGGCCCTTGATAAAACGGCAAAAGCGCCCCCAAGGGGCGCTTTTTCATCTTTGCAGGGGGCGGTCAGTGGACCGTCTTCGGATTAGTCGTCTTGCGGCGCATCGGGGTCAGGCTGCCCAACGCCCTTGAACACGGCCCGAAACGGGATGGCCCATAGAAACCCCAAGGCCACATAGACCAGAAGCTCCAGCCAGATCGGCGGGCGCTCCAGCCAGTTCACCACCGTCACCGCCACCACCACATAGGCGGGCATCCCCACCAGCAGGATCAACAGCGACAGGCGCTTTCGGGTTTTGTGGCTCAGCTTGCTCAATCTTCAAACGGGTCCGTGACTAGAATGGTGTCTTCGCGTTCAGGCGAGGTAGAGAGTAGCGCGACGGGGCAGTCGATCAACTCCTCGACACGGCGGACATATTTGATGGCATTGGCCGGCAGGTCCGCCCAGCTCCGCGCACCTTCGGTTGTCTCATTCCAGCCGGGCATTTCCTCATAAATGGGGCGGCAGCGCGCCTGCGCTTCGCTGGCGGTGGGCAGGTAATCCAGCCGGGTGCCGTCCAGTTCATAGCCCACGCAGATCTTCAGCGTCTCGAACCCGTCCAGCACGTCCAGCTTGGTCAGCGCAATGCCCGTCACGCCGGAAGTCGCGCAGGTCTGGCGGACCAGCGCGGCATCGAACCAGCCGCAGCGCCGCTTGCGCCCGGTGGTGGTGCCAAACTCATGGCCCCGCTCGCCCAGCCGCTGGCCATCTGCGTCTTCCAGCTCGGTTGGGAACGGGCCTTCGCCGACGCGGGTGGTATAGGCCTTGACGATGCCCAGGACGAAATCGATCTGGCCCGGGCCGATGCCCGTGCCCGTGGCCGCCTGCCCGGCGATCACGTTGGAGGAGGTCACGAAAGGATAGGTGCCGAAATCCACATCCAGCAGCGCGCCCTGCGCGCCCTCGAACAGGATGCGCTGGCCCGCGCGGGCGCGGTCGGTCATCACCTTCCAGACCGGGGCGGCATAGGGCAGGATCTTCGGCGCCACGTCCATCAGCGCATCGATCAGCGCGGCGCGGTCGACCTCCGGCAGGCCAAGGCCCCGGCGCAGCGCGTCATGATGGACCAGCGCGCGGTCCACGCGGGCCATCAGCGTGGCGGGATCCGCCAGATCGGCCACGCGGACGACCCGGCGGCCCACCTTGTCCTCATAGGCCGGGCCGATGCCGCGCCCGGTGGTGCCGATCTTGGCCACGTTGTTGGCCTGCTCGCGGGCGCGGTCCAGCTCGCCATGGATGGGCAGGATCAGCGGCGTGTTCTCCGCGATCATCAGCGTCTCCGGCGTGATCTCGACGCCTTGCGCGCGCACGGTCTCGATTTCCTGGATCAGGTGCCAGGGGTCCAGCACCACGCCATTGCCGATCACGGACAGCTTGCCGCCGCGCACCACGCCCGAAGGCAGCGCATGCAGCTTGTAGACCTTGCCATCAATCACCAGCGTATGGCCGGCATTGTGCCCGCCCTGAAAGCGCGCGATCACTTCGGCGCGCTCGCTCAGCCAATCGACGATCTTGCCCTTGCCTTCATCGCCCCACTGGGCGCCGACAACCACCACGTTCGCCATTTCGAACCGGCCCTTTCCATTCAATCAAACGCCACCGGCTATAGCGCCTGGCCGCGGCGGGCGAAACCGCAAACCGCGTCTCAATAGCCCTGGCTGCGGGTATAAAGCTGGCTGCGCGCGCCGCGCAGCGCCATCAGCCACCCCTTGGCCACACCCAGGCTGCGCATCCCGCGCAGGGCCATCTGCCGGGAAAACAGCGCGCCCCAGCCCAGCCGCACACCGCCGAGCAGCCCCTTGGACAGCGCGCTCAGCAGCGGTTTGGCCAGCGGGCGGCGCCCGGCCTTGGTGTAGCGCAGGTGGTATTTCGCCAGCGTCTGGCTGCAGGCGCGATCAAACACATACGCGGCAGTCAGCCGGGCGGGTGGGATGACCTCGCGCACCACGGCATCGGGCACCCAGCCGATGCGCAGCCCGGCGGCGCGGGCGCGGCGGGACAGGTCCGTATCCGTGCCGCCGGTAAAGCGCATGCCCTCATCAAAGCGCAGATCATGCGCGCGCAGCGCCGCCAGCCGCGCGATCCAGTTGTTGGTCGCCAGATCGTTGCGCGCGGCGCGCCCGGCCTGCAAATCGGCGGCGCGCACGGCCTGGCGGCGGCGGCCTTCCTGCGCGAAATAGGCAAACACGGCCTCTTGCGCGGGGGACAGCGGCGCATCGGGGCGCAGCTGTTCCACTGGCCCGGCGGCCAGATCAAAGCCCTGCGCCTGCGCGCCGCGCAGCAGGGCCACCAGCCAGCCGGGGTCCACGACCTCATCATCATCGACAAAGATCAGCCAATCACAGCCCAGGTCCTGCGCGCGGGCCAGCGCCGTGTTGCGGGCAAAGGGAATGCCGCGTTCGGGCTGCAAAAGGCACTCCGCCTGGTGCGGGGCGGGCCAGCTGCGCGCCCACTCCGCCACAAGCGGCGCAATCGTCAATTCCGCCGCGTTTTCAACAAAGACGAACCGCAGCTGCACGCCATCGGGCACCTGCATGGCCGCGAAGCCGTCCAGACAATCACGGAACATGCGCGGCCGCCCGGCGGTGGCGACGCTGATGCAGACATGCGTCAGCCCAGGCTGTTGCGCGCCCGCCCCGGCCGGGGGTGTCTGGCTGTCTGCGGCGGCAGGGGACATGGGCGCATCCTTGCACGGTGGGTGGGCCTGCGCCCGGGGCTGCGTCCCCGGATTAGCCCGCGCGGCCACAGGGGGCAAGCGCGGCAGGCTTGACCTGCCGACAGCGCGGCGCAACCTTTGGCCCATGTTGTGCCGCGCCCTCGCCCTGCTGACCTTTACCTGCGCCCACGGCCCCGCCCGGGCCTGCGAAACCGCGCTGTTGCTGGCGCTGGATGTGTCGAACTCCGTCGATGTGGCGGAATACCGGCTGCAGGCAGAGGGCATTGCCGCCGCGCTCGCCAGCCCGGAGCTGGCCGAGATCATCCTGCGCGACCGCGTGGCGCTGGCGGTGACCCATTGGTCCGGGCCGGATCAGCAGGCGCTGGTCATCCCCTGGGTGCAGCCCACCTCCGCCGCCGATCTGCGGGCGCTGGCGGAGCGTATTCGCCGCGCGCCGCAGGCCTTTGCCCTGTCCGATACCGCGCCGGGCGATGCGCTGGCCCATGCCATCGCGCAGTTTTCCGCCGCACCTGCCTGCAAGCGCAGGATCATCGACCTGTCCGGCGATGGCCAGCCCAACGCGGGCCAGCCCGCCCCGCCACAGCGCCGCCGGGCGCAGACCGCGGGCATCACCGTCAATGCCCTGGGGATCGAGGGGATGGGCCGCGCGGTCAGCACCTATTTCGAACGCGCGGTCATCACCGCGGACGGCTTCGTGATGACGGCGCGGGGCTATCGTGATTTCGCCCGGGCGATCCGCGCCAAGATGATCCGCGAACTCAGCCGCGTGATCGGCTGATTCGATGTTGCAATCGGGCGGGCCTGCGATACCTCCGCAGCATGACAACCGCGCCCACAGTCCCCCTCTCTGCCCTGACCGCGCGGTTCGCGCGCATCGGGGTGTTGTCCTTTGGCGGGCCTGCGGCGCAGATCGGCCTGATGCACCGCGAAATGGTCGAGGACCGGCGCTGGCTGAGTGACCGGCAGTTTCTGGACGCGCTGGGGTTTTGCATGTTGCTGCCCGGGCCAGAGGCGATGCAGCTGGCCACCTATTGCGGCTGGCGGCTGCGCGGTGTGGCCGGTGGGCTGATTGCCGGGGGGCTGTTCGTCCTGCCCGGCGCGCTGGTGATCGCCGCGCTGGCGCTGGCCTATGCCGCCCATGGTGCCCGCCCGGAAACCGCAGCCCTGCTGCTGGGGGTCAAGGCCGCCGTCATCATCATCGTGTTCCAGGCGCTGTGGAAGCTGGCGGGCAAGGCGCTGGCAGGCGGGCGGGAACGGGCGCTGGCGCTGGTGTCGTTTCTGGCGATTTTCGCGCTGCAGGTGC
>CBFHYV010000063.1:2548-13266 GCA_965660085.1 uncultured Paracoccaceae bacterium | reverse complement strand
CACCAGAAACTCTGAAATGCCGGCAGGTATGTCGCTAATGATCCGTTCCAGTTCCAGCCGCAGGGAGGTCTCCTCATCCGGGTCTTCGAGGGTGAAGGCCTCCAGCACGGTCACACCGTCCCCGTCGACGCGCACGATCTCAAAGCGTTCCGAGAACCCTTCGCGGGTGGACGAGGACGTGGTCTGCCCCGCGACGCCGGCATAGATGCGTGCGTAGAAATCCAGCTCCATGATGAGCGAGAGCGCGAAGACAAAATCCAGCGCGGTGGTTTCGAAACTGGCGTTGACGCGGTTTTCCGCGCCCCAGACCGAAACCGCCTGACCCGGTTCAACAATGAACCGTTCCGGAAAGGTTGCTATGGCATTTGTGTCCACCTCGGCATCGACCTCGAAGCCTTCGATGCCGACCTCGACGCCCACGCCGAAGGCGCCGGAAACCGTGCCGCGCAGGTCCACCCCCGTGCGGGTCCAGTCGCCGTCGAACAGGTCCAGCCGGCCGCTGCCCGAAAAGTCCGCAACCGCGTCATACCTGTGCACCAGATCATCCGCCGTGGCGCCGATGATGCTCTGGCCGTAGGTGCGGAATTGCAGCAGGTCAGAGAAGTAATGCCCGTATCGCGGATCAAAGCCGGAGGACTCGGCCTCTTCGACCACAAGAGAGAGCGCGTCCGAGGCATCGCCTGCCTGACCGGCGATGTTCGTGGCCACGGCGGTCAGCGTATGCGTCCCGACCCCAAGCGCCAGATCGATCCACCATGTGCCTTCATCATCGGCGGTGCCCGTGGCAATGGACACGCCGTTGCGGAACAGTTCGATGCTGGCGCCCGGGTCTGCCATGCCGCCGACGCGCTGGCTGGTCAGGCTGGTCGTGGCGTCGCCAACCGTGCCGGTATCGCTGGAGGGGTCGAGCATCAGGCTCGGCGCATCCGGTGGGGTGCCGTTCACCTCCAGCACGAAGGGTTCGGAGCTTGCGGTATTGCCGGCCGCATCCGTGCTGGTGGCGGACAGCGTGTGGAGGCCGTCGTTCAGGGTCGCGTCATAGGTCCAGACACCGCTGTCATCCGCGCTGAGCGAGGCCGCCAGCGCATCATCGACATACAGTGCAACTGCCGCGCCCGCCCCGGCGGTTCCGGTCAGGCGCTGGGTGCTGGCGCTGGTGACGCCGTCGCCCGCATCGCCGGTATCGCTCTGTTCATCCAGGGTGATGGTGGGGGCGGTTGGGGCGACGGTGTCGATGGTCACTTCCAGGTGGTCTGGCGGTTCACTGCTGTTGCCCGCGGCATCGGTGGCCGTTTCGGTCAGCAGATAGGTGCCATCCAGCAGCGTGATGTCCTGTGTCCAGACGCCCAGAGCGTCGGCCGTGACCTCGCCCAGGAGCACGGCGGAATCATACAGGGTGACCGTGCTGCCGGCTTCGGCCGTGCCCTGCAGGGTGAGGTCCTGCGTGCTTGTGATCCCGTCGCCTGGCGTGGCGGTATCGAACGCCGGATCGAGCGTGAGGGTCGGGACATCGGGGGCTGTCTGGTCAATGGTCAGTGTCGTGACATCTGACAGCGGGCTGGCGTTGCCCGCGGGATCTGTGACCTGCGCGGTCAGGTCGTGACTGCCCTCTGACAGCGTGACCTCCAGCCGCCATGCGCCGGCCTCGTCGGCCTCGGTGCTGCCCAGCGGGGTGTCGCCCGCAAACAGGGTCACGGTGGCACCCGCCTCGGCCGTTCCGGTCAGCCAGGGCGTGCTGGCGGCGGTCAGCAGATCGCCTGTGGTGCCGCTGTCCGAATCCGCCTCCAGCAGAATATCGGTTGTGTCGGGGGCCGTGCGGTCGATGGTCAGCGTGGCCGTTGTGGTGCCGCTGTTGCCTGCCACATCGGTGGCCGTCACGGTCAGGGTATAGGCACCTTCGGAAAATGCCGCATCATAACTCCATGCGCCGGTTTGCGCATCTGCCGTCAGCACGGCCAGGGTTGTGTCGTCGTGGTCTATGACCACCCGAGCGTCCGGTTCCGCCGTGCCTGTCAGCGTCTGCGCCAGCGCGCTGGTGACCAGATCGCCCTGGGTGCCGCTGTCCGTCAGGGCTGTCAGGTCCGGTGCGGAGTCCGGCGGCGTGGTATCAATGGTCAGGGCGGCGATGGCAGCCGCCGTGCTGATGTTGCCGGCCTGGTCCGTGGCCACCGCGACGAGGTCATAGCTGCCGTCTGCCAGATCCACATCAACCGCCCAGGCGCCACTTTCATCGACGGTCGTGGTGGCCAGAACGGTGTCGCCATCCATGATGCCCAGCCGGGCGCCGGGCTCTGCGGTGCCGCTGAGCGGCAGGCGATTCACATTGGTGATCCCGTCGTCCAGAACTCCGCTGTCCAACTGCGGACCAAGGGCATCGACTACGGGCGTGGCGGTTTCGGTGTCGATCGTCAGCTCCAGCGTGTCCGTGCGCTGGTTGCCGGCGATGTCCGTCGCCTCAAGCGTGATTGTCCTGACCCCGTCGGTGGCATAGCCCGTGCCGAGGGTGAGATCACGGGCATCGCCCGTCGCATCGCTGAGCGTGACAAAGCCTGCGCCATCGTCCCAATCTATGCGCAGGCTCGTGCCGGCCTCGAAGCCGAAGCGGACGGTGGGCGTGGTGTCACTGGTCAGCCTGTCGCCCACCGTGGCGGTATCCGAGGCATCGGTCAGGGTTATCGGGCTGTCCGTGTCCAGCCGTGCCACATTGATTACATGGTCCAGGCCGGCCGTGGCGAACAGATAGCCGGCATCACCCACAAACGCCCCGGTCACGGCCGAGGAAGTGTTCAACTGCCAGGAGCCGCCATCGCTGACATCAATCGTGCTCTCCAGGCGGCCATCCGGGCCAATGGCAAAAACGCTGAAGCCGTCTTCGCCTCTGGACCCGGCCATAAGGTAGGTGACGCCGCGCAGCGTGAAGGTGGACAGCGACGTGGCCGCGCCAATGTGCAATGTCTCGCTGTCTTCGATGGTTTGCACCAGGGTCAAACCGCCTGCGCTGTCCATGGCAAAGCTGTGCAGACGCGTGCCGTCGCTGACAAAGACAAAGCTCTGCCCGTCCACCTCCGCGGATTCCAGCGAGAGGGCGTTGCCCACTGTTGCATCCAGGTCCGAACCGCCGGTGTCGACCCAGGTCAATGTCTCCCGATCAGCGTCGAAGGCAAATACGGCTACGCCGCCGTCCCCCGAATATTTCGCAGCCAGAACGAATGACTGGCCATCCACAGTCAGCGCATGCACGCGGTTGGCCTGGGTGATCGGCATCTCGCTTGTGAAAGTGACGCTGTCCGCAAGACTGAACCGAAAGTTCGATTGGCTGCTTGTTTCCAGCAGTTGCAGCCCGGAGGCCGTGGCAACCACGACATACTCGCCAGACCGGCCAGGCAGGACTGTGAGATCCTCTATGGCCTCACCAATCGCAAGCGCTTCCCGGTGCTGAAGCTGACCGTCCGCGTCAAGCCAGAAGGCGTTCAGCCCCATGTCCACATCGGACAAAGTGTACAGAAAGGCGATGTCCGCATCCGTGCCACTGGCCAGCGCCGCCACCCCGTTCAGCAGGCTCAAGCCGCTGCTGTGATCCGTGACCGTGTCTGTCGGGGTCAGTGCCCCGTCATCGCCGATGCGGAACACGCTCAGCCCGTCTTCGGACCAACTGGCCACGACCACGTATTGCGCGGTATCGACGGACAGAGTGACGGCATCGCGAATGCCGGTCAGGGCAAGCGCGTCGGTGTCCTCAACAACGGCAATGTGGTCCAGCGCCAGAAACGCCGCGCGGTAATCCGGCAGGGTTTGATCGACCGTCAGGGTGAAAACGTCGCTTTGCGCGCTGGTGGTCCCGGCCGGGTCTGTGGCCGTGGCCGTCAGCCTGTGGCTGCCCTCCGGCAGGGTGACATCCACGGACCATTGGCCATCATCCTCAGCGGTGGCGCTGCCCAGAACATCGCTGCCGAGATACAGCATGACGCTGCTGCCGCTTTCGGCGGTGCCGACAATGGTCTGGCTTTCGGCCTTGGTGATGCCGTCACCGGCTGCGCCGCTGTCTGTTGCCGCTGCCAGGCCCAGCCCCGGCGCATCCGGGGCCGTCCGGTCAACCGTTACGGCAAGGACGGTGGCATCGCTGCTGTTGCCGGCGGTGTCACTGGCCACGACGTTCAGATCATGGGCGCCCTCGTCAAGCGTCAGTTCCACCGACCAGGTGCCTGTGATCGGGTCTGCCGCGGTGCTGACCAGTTCCGGTTGCAGGTTTCCATCGAAGACCTGGATGGTCGCCCCGGCGCCCGCCGTGCCGGTCAGCAGCAAGGTTTCGGACCTTGTTATGCCATCTCCGGTGATGCCAGTATCGCTGCCGGGGTCGAGCGCAGCGGTCGGCGCCTCGATATCTGCCTGCACGATCGAGAAGGTGAAGGCCGTTGCGGTTCCGGCGTTGCCGGCGGCGTCGATGGCCTGGACAGACAGCGTGTGATCGGCGTTGCGGGTCCGCACCAGGCCCTGGGACCATGCGCCTGTCTCCGCATCGGCACTGGTTGTTGCGATCACGCCGTCATCGTCGGAGATTTGGATCGTGCTGCCGGGCTCGGCGCTGCCTTCCACGGTTACGGCGGTGAAGCGTGTGATGGAATCCCCCGCAACGCCGCTGTCGGACTCCGCCGAAAGCTGGATCGTGGGGGCGGCGGGGGCGGTCAGATCGATATGCACAGTGGTGCTGGCGGTTTCGCTGACATTGCCAAGGGCATCGGTGGCGATGGCTGTCAGGTCATGGCTGCCTTCGGCCAGTGTCGGGCTGAGGCTCCAGCGCCCGGTGCCGCTGTTCGCCGATGCGCGGCCCAGCGAGGTTTCGCCCGAAAAGACCTCGACCGTTGCGCCCCGCTCCGTGACCACGGTTACAAATTCACCGTTGATTTCCGCCATTCCTGTCAAGGTGGGGGTGGCGGTGTTGGTGCGCTGGTCAAGCGGCGTTCCGCTGTCGCTGTCTTCGGCGAGGCCAAAACGCGGCGCGAGAGGTGCAGTGGTGTCTTGTGTCAGGCTCAGCGTTGCTGACACCGCGCCGGTGTTTCCCGCCGCATCCGTGGCGCGTGCCGACAGGCTGTAGCTGCCGTCATCCGGTGTCAGCGCGTGGCTCCATGCGCCGGCGGCATCGGCTTGTGCGGTGGCGGCCGTCTCACCGTCCAGAAGGATGCTGATGGTGGATCCGGCTTCCGCTGTGCCTGTCAGGGTTGTGGTGGCCTCAGAGGTGGCGCGGGTGGCGGGATCGTCGTCCGATGGGGCGGCGAAGGTGATGGTGGGCGCGTCCGGGCCTGTGCGGTCAACCGTCAGGCTGTAGGGCAGGGAGGCCGTGCCGGCCGTGCCGCCGGGATCTGTTGCGCTTGCCGTCAGGTCGTGGGTGCCTTCGCTCAGCGTCACTTCAAGCTGCCAGTCCCCGGTTGCGGCATCTGCGGTGACGGTGCCCAGCACCGTGCCGCCCGCGCTGACGGACACGCTTGCGCCGGCTTCCGTCGTGCCGGACAGCGTCACTGGCGCGTCGGCGGTCACGTCATCCCCATCGGGATCACTGACCGGGTCCAGTGCCAGGGTCGGCGCGTCCGGCCCTGTCAAATCAACCACCAGTGTCAGTTCCGTTGTTGTGCTGCGGTTTCCGGCGGCGTCGGCGGCGATTACTTTCAGCGCATGGCTGCCCTCGGTCAGCGCAAGCGCCATGCTCCAGGCGCCGGTCGTGGCATCTGCGGTGACGCTGCCCAGCCGGGTGACACCATCATCCACGGTGACGGTGGCGCCGGGTTCGGCGGTGCCGCCAAGGGTCTGGCTGGTGGCGCTGGTCACGAGATCACCGATGACGCCGGTGTCATCCGCCGCATCCAGGGCCGCGCTGGGCGCGTCCGGGGCGGAGGTATCGACAGACAGCACGAAAGGATCGGAGGCCGCGCTGGTCAGCTGGCTGGCGTCTGTCGCGGTGGCGGTCAGCGTGTAGCTGCCGTCTGGCTTGGTCAGATCAAGGCTCCAGACGCCCGTCACCGCATTGGCCGTTGTCGTGCCCAGGCGTGTTGAGCCTTCAAAGACCTCGACGGTGCTGGACGGTTCTGCCGCGCCGGTCAGGCGCTGCGTGGTCTGCTTTGTCAGCCCGTCGCCCTCGTTGCCGGTGTCATATCCGAAATCCAGCCCGATGGATGGCGCATCCGGCGGCAGGGAGGCATCGATCGTGACCGTCAAGGAGGCCGTCGTGATGGAGCCGCTGTCCGTCACCTCAACCGTTATCGTCTTGTCGCCGTCGGTGGTGTAGGCGCTGTCCAGGGTCGCGGTCTGTTCTGCGCCCGTGCCATCGGCGGCGGACTGGTATCCGCGCCCGTCGCCCCAATCAATCCGCACGCCCGCGCCACTTTCCACGGCGAAGGCAATGGTGGGCGTGGTGTCGGAGGTGATGTCGTCGTCCAATGCGTCGGTGTCGGAGGACTCGACGAGATCCAGCGCCACGTCTTCGATGCGGAACAGTGCCAAATTGTCCGCGCTGCCTTGCGCGGCCGCGATATAGGACGCCCCATTCAGCGTGAACCCCGCCACGCCAGTGGCCGATTGCCAGAGCGTATCGACATGATCCAGCACGCCATCCGCCGTGACCTCCAGCAAGGAGATGCCCGAGGCGGAGGAGGAGGTCGTGGTGCCGCTTGCCAGCAGATACGCGGTGCCGTCCCGCGTGATCGTGGCCAGAGATGAGACGTTTTCAATCGGCAGGATTTCTGAGGACAGCGCACGGGTGTAATAGCCGGTCCTGCCATTGAACACCTCCAGCAGGCTGATACCACCGGGGTCGATCTCGGGGTTGGCGCCGACGGTCGGCGGATCGCCCGATCCCCCCACCAGCAGATATGTGCTGCCAGCGACCTCGACGCTGGTCAGCCAGTTCGGAAACCGCATCGGGCTGAGCGCATTGTCCGTGGTCACGTCCGTTTGTGTGAGGTGCCCGTCGCTGCCGATTTCAAAGGTCGTCACGCCATCTTCGCGCGAGGAGGCGACGAACAGATATGACGTGCCGTCGATTTCAGCGGTGTGGACGCCATAGGGGCCGTCCAGCGCGCGGGTGTCATCGTCCAGAACCGTTTCCACATGGGTCAGCATCCCATCGCTGCCCACTGCAAAGACGCTGATGCCATCATCGCGCAGGCCCGGCACGAAGAGATACACCGCGCCGCCTACCTCGGCCGAGGCCATGGACAGTGGCGTATTCATGCCCAGCGTTGCGTCATCCGCTACACTGTCAACCGCCGAAAGGCTGCCGTCATCGGCGACGGCAAAGACCTGGGCGCCGCTTTCTTCCTGTGACTGGGCAAACAGGTAGGTGGCGCTGCCGATCACGCGGATGTCCAGGGTCCAGATGTTCTTCAGCAGGGTGGTGGCATCTTCGGCGATGTTGAACACATTTGTCAGCGCGCCACCGCTGCCCACGGAAAAGACGGAGATCCCATCGTCATCCAGACCTGCGGCAAACAGGAACAATTGCCCGTTCACGGTGGCGGTTGTGATCGATTTCACGCCGCCAAGGTTCAGCGCGGCAGTATCGGAAACCGAAACGCCTGTGTCCTGCAATCTTGTCAGGCCCAGGAAACCACTTGGAACAGCCATCGGCACTCTCCGATACAAATGATAAACGAACGTAACATGTTTGTGATCTGATGAGGCGAAAATCCTTTTGTGTATCGTGGCAGGGGGGTGCGCCACGGCGTTCACCGCCCTCGGGCTGCATGAGTTGCCTGTGCTGCCGGGGTGTGCACGCGGGGGCACATGGTGCGCGGGGCGCGATGCTGTGCGGTTGCGCGTGGCTTGCGCCTTGGGCATCGTGGAGCAGACGGGAACGGAGCCTTCGTCAATGACCACAAAGATCTTCACCCCGGACGACCCGGCGCTGCCGATGAATTACCCCGGCTTTGTCTTCCGAACCCTGCGCGAGGAAGGGTTTGCCGCGGAGGCCTTGCTGGCCGGCACCGGGCTGGATGAGGCGCAACTGAGTGATCCGCATTTCCGCTGCGGTTTCGCACCGCTGCGGCAGTTGTTTCTGAACGCCATGGCCCAGACCGGCGAGCCGGACCTGGGCGTCAGATTGGCCCTGAAATTCCAGCCCACCTATATCGGGCTACCCTCCTACACGGCGATGAACGCGGCGCAGTTCAAGGACGGGCTGGAGGTGCTGCGCCGGTTCTTCTTCCTGAACTTTCCCGCGTTTGAAATCTGCCTGGTGGATGCGGAGCCGGGCCTGCACCCGGGCGAGGCCGCCATTCGGCTTGTGTCCAGGTTTCCTTTTGGAGAGATCGAATATTTCGGTTTCAGCAGTGCGATCGTGGCCATCAATGGGCTGTTGATGGCAATGCTGCGCGCGGAAAAGGCCGCGTGCCGGGCGGAGATGACAGTCAGCGCCCCGGAAAACGCAGCCGATGTTGCGGCCCGCGCCGGGTTTCCCATCCGGTTTGGCGCGGCGGAGAACCAGATCATCTTTCCCGCGGCCCTGCTGGACCGGCCCTTGCCCGGTGCGGACCCGATCAACCATGCGCGGTTGCTGGGCCTGTGCGAACAATTCGCCCAGGAGATGGCGTTAGAGGTCACGCCTGTCACCCAGGTGCTGTCGGTGCTTGAGGCCGCGCCGAGCCTTACCGTGGCGCTGGGCGATGTGGCCGCGCAACTGGGATATTCCGAACGCGGCCTGCGGCGGCAACTGGAACGGTCGGGCACCACTTTTCGCAGCCTGCTGGATCAGGCCCGCGAACAGCGCGCGCGTGCCTTGCTGGCGGGCAGCGCGCAGCCGATCAAGGCCATCGCCGGCGCGCTGGGGTTCGACTCATCTTCGAACTTCGCGCGCAGCTTCAAGCGGTGGACGGGACTGACCCCCAAGGAATTTCGCGACCAGTCACAGCGGTAAATGGTCGCTGGCCGAAAATGAATATCCTCTGGCCGCAGGTGATCCTGACCAGTCATCGCTGAGAGGTGCCTCCCGATTGTATGCTGCAAGCGCACAATCCTGCGGAGGACCCCATGGCTTCGACATCTCAGACAACAGCGCATTTCCTGGCCACGGGCCATTCCCGCCCGCGGGCCGCGGCACCGGGGCAGGGGGCCAGAACGGGCCGTCGCATGGCCGCGGCCCTGTCCGTTGCACTGCTGGGCGCCACCGCGGCGGTGGCCGAGGTCACCAGTACGGAACAGCTGGACACCACCCCCAATGCCGGGCTGCCCCGCGCAAATGCGGCCCAGTCGGCAGAGATGCTGTCTGCCTTTTTTGGCCTGGACAATGCCTTGCCCTGGCTGTCGCGGCTGATCTGCCGCGCGGCACCCGGCGCGGACGGGATGCCGGTGATCTTCTCCACGGAGATCGACCATGCCACGATGCAGGCGGGCGATTTCCGCGTTGTCACGGCCAGCGGTGAGGTGGGCGAGGTCGCCTGCGTCACGCTGTTGCCGGCCACGGATGCGGGTGAGTTGCGCACCGTTCTGCTGGTGGGTGAATTTGGCAGCGCCGAGACCGATCCGCCCGCAACGGTCGAGATCACCGGGCATCTGCATGACATCGGCGGCAGCCTTGATTACCGTGGCGCGCAGATCGGCGTGACCCCGCTGGCCCCCGGCCCTTCGCTGGTGATGGCGGAAATCGCGGACCCGGAGGCGCAGGACATGGGCCTGGGCCTGCGCCGGACCGATGGCGATGACTGCCCCCGCGCCGGCACGGTGCAGGCGGTGCGGGTTGTCTGGGCCGGGGGCGTGACCCTGGCCAATGGCAATGAGCCGGGCGCGGCCGAAGGCGCGCTCTATCAAGTGACGGTGCGCGCGGGCGATGGCACGCAGCGCACCATCACACCCGCCGCGCTGGCGGACCTGGGCGACGGGGACAACAACCACCTGCTGTGCCTTGATACCGCCGACACGCCCGTGGCGGTGTCCTTCCCCGCCGGGATTTTCACCGACCCCAATGACGATCTGAACCCGGCAACATCCGTGACGGTGCGCCCGGCGCGGTGATCCGCGCCCGGCGCCATTTCAGCACGCACTGCACTCCGACTTCCATGAGGATTTACACATGACTGGACTGACCCGAGGCGCGATTTGCGCCGTGACGATGATGGCGCTGCCCGCAATGCCGGCGCTGGCGCAAAGCACCCCGCCCAACATCCTGGTGGTGCTGTTTGACGATGTCGGCTTCACCGGCTTTGGCGCCTATGGCGCGGATGCCAGCACGCCCAACATTGATGCGCTGGCGCAATCCGGCACGCTGTTTTCGCGCTACTACACTTCGCCCTTCTGCGGGCCGAGCCGCGCGATGCTGATGACCGGGCAGGACAACCATGAGGTTGGCATGGGCACGCTGGTGGAAACCGTGACGCCCGAGCAAAGCGAGCTGCCCGGCTATTCCATGGTCTGGCGGCAGGACCAGCCCACCATCGCCAGCCGCCTGTCAGAGGCCGGATACCAGACCTATGTGACCGGCAAATGGGGCATCGGCGCCAAGGGCAAGAACCTGCCGGACCGCTTCGGCTTTGACCGGTCCTACGTGATGGATTCCACCGGCGGCAGCAATTATGACCACCGCCACTACCTGCCTGGCTACCCCGAGGTGCCGTGGTATGAGGATGGCGAACCCGTCCGCCTGCCGGAGGATTTCTACTCCTCCCGCAATCTGGTGGACAAGATGATCCGCTATATCGATGAGGGCGAGGCCGACCGGCCGTTCTTCGGCTTCCTCT
>CBFHYV010000063.1:0-2538 GCA_965660085.1 uncultured Paracoccaceae bacterium | reverse complement strand
CGCTGCAGGCGGTGCATATCCCCGTGCAGGCGCCCGCCGAATTCATCGACAAGTATGACGGCGTGTTCGATGCCGGCTGGGACGTGATGCGTGAACAGCGCCTGGCCCGCGCGATCGAGCTGGGCCTGGTGCCCGAGACCACCAAGCTGGCCCCCGTGCACGAAGACCACCGCGCCTGGGATGACCTTTCGGCCCAGGAAAAGGCCGACGCCGCCCGCGCCATGCAGGTCAACGCCGGCATGAAGGAAGCCGCGGATTTCCACATTGGCCGTCTGCTGGCGCATCTGGACAGCACCGGCCAGTTGGACAACACCATCGTTGTCGTCACCTCCGACAATGGCGCGGAATCTGGCGTGACCTCGCTGGACAATCCGGTGTTCAACACGCTGCTGGGCGGCATTCACCTGCTGGAAGGCTATGACACCTCCGCCGAGAACATGGGCCTGCCCGGCAGCCTGACGGCGATCGGCCCGGAATGGGCCTCGGTCGAGGCGTCGCCCTTCAACCTGTACAAGTTCTATTCCAGCGAAGGCGGGCTGCGCGTGCCGCTGGTGATCGCGGGCCCGGGGGTTGAGGCGCGCGGCGTGCAGGACGGCCCGGTGCATGTGGCGGACCTGGTGCCGACCCTGCTGGACGCCGCTGGCGTGGCCTATGAGGCCGATACGCTGTACGGCACCAGCATCCTGCCCGTGCTGGCCGGCGAAACCACCCAGACCCGCGCCGAGACTGACAGCTTTGGCCTGGAGGTCAGCGGCAACGCCGCCCTGTATCGCGGCACCTGGAAACTGGTGCGCACGGCCCTGCCGCGCGGCGATTTCACCTGGCGGCTGTTCGACCTGTCTGTCGATCCCGGTGAAACCACCGATGTTGCGGCGCAAAACCCTGAACTCTTTGCCGAAATGCGCGCCGAATATGATGCCTATGTCGCGGAGAAGGGCGTGTTTGAACTGCAGCGCGAGGATTACGCCGAAGCTCAGCTGTTCTCCAACCTGATGGAACGGACGGTCAGCGCCTATTGGCCCTACCTGGCCGGTCTGGTGCTGGCGCTGCTGGCCGGGCTGTATGGCCTGTTCCGCATCCTGCGGGGCCTTGGCCGCCGCGTGGCCGCCTGATCCTGATTTTCAACTGGCGCCCCGGGTGCGGGGCGCCCACCCAAATCCCTGAACTCGGAGACTTGTCATGAACTGGATTGTCATCACTGTCATGGTCCTGGCCCTTCTGGCCATCCTCATCTACCTCTACCTGCCGGGCTTCCTGCGCCTGCTGGGCATTCACCGCCATTACACCATCCCCGATTTTGACATGAAGGGGCGGCGGGCGCTGATGATCTGCACCAACCACAACCGCCTGGACCCGCTGAAGCGCGACACCGGCGCTTTCGGGTCCGAATTCACCGTGCCCTATTATGCCTTCGTCAATGCGGGCATGGAGGTGGACATGGCCTCCCCCAAGGGTGGCGTGATCCCGATCCAACCGGGCTCCTGGTCCTGGCCGCTGGCCTGCGCGGATGACAAGCGCTTCATGGCGGACAAGAAGGCCATGCATGACCTCAAGAACTCCAAGGCCATCGCGGATCTGGACCCCAACGATTATGACGTGATCTTCATGGCCGGTGGCTGGGGCGCTGCCTATGACCTGATGCAGAGCGAGGAACTGGGCGATTTCGTCACCCGCGCCAATGCGGCCGGCAAGATCCTGGGCTCCGTCTGCCACGGCGCGCTGGGCCTGTGCGGCGCCAAGGGGCTGGACGGTGAACCGCTGGTCAAGGGCCGCCGCGTGACCGGCGTGACCAACGGCCAGATCAACACCTTCGGCATCGCGGTCACCCCCAAGCACCCGGAGGAAGAGCTGAAGAAGCTGGGCGCGATCTATGAATGCCAGCACGCCTTCCGCGATCCTTTTGCCACCCACACCTCCATCGATGGCAACCTGATCACCGGCCAGAACCAGAACAGCGGCTATGAAACCGCGCACCGGATTCTGGAAAAGATGGCCACGCAGCGCAACGTCTGACCCCGCCGCGCAAAGGAGCCCGAAGATGCACAGCACCCCCGCAGCATTCGGCTGGCAGCCGATCGAAAAAGCGGCCTTCGGGCTCATTTACGGCGCGATCATGGTGCTGAGCCTGATCATGGCCTTGGGCGACACGCCCGAGGCCCCCTTCGAGCCAGCCCTGGCCCTGTTCGGGTCCGTGCTGGCCGTCACTCTGGCCAAGGCGTTTTCCGAGCTGCTGTCACATGCGATGGAAACGGGCGAGCGGATTTTGACCCGGCGCGCCTTTGCAACCGCCTGGGCACACAGCCACCCCACGCTGACCGTGGCCAATGTGCCCACCGCGCTGTTCATTGCCGCGGGCCTTGGGTGGTTGAGCATGGGCATGGCCACCAGCCTCAGCCAGGCTTTCTGCATCCTGATCCTTGTCGCGCTTGGTGCGCGGGTGGGCTGGGTGATTGGCCACAGCGGGTGGCTGAGCATCGGCGGCGCGCTGTTTGCCGGCGGCATCGGATGTGCGCTGGCGGTTCTGAAATATGCCATCCA
>CBFHYV010000062.1:0-13274 GCA_965660085.1 uncultured Paracoccaceae bacterium | reverse complement strand
CCCGGCACCGGCCCCACCCAGCAAGGCCTGGCCAGCTTGCGCGGCCGCCTGCCCCTGCCCGTGCAGGGGGAAATCCTGCGCCGCGCCGGGCAGCCCGACGCCGCGGGGGTGACCCGGGCCGGCATCGTGGTGCAGACCGCGCCACAGGCGCTGGTCACCGCGCCGGTGGATGCAACCGTGCTCTATGCCGGGCCGTTTCTGGACCAGGGGTTGATGGTTGCGCTGGAACCGGCGCCGGGCATGATCATCCTGATGACGGAACTGGGCACAACCTATGCCCGCAGCGGCGAGATTGTCCGAACGGGCGCCCCACTTGGCTTGACCCGCGGCAGCGGCGCGCAATCTGTGTCACAGTCAGGTGAAGGGGGTGGCGCCACCGCGCCGGAACGGCTCTATATCGAGGTAAGAGAACAAAACAGCCCGGTCGATCCGCTGGATTGGTTCGCGGCGCAGAAGGGATGAGCGCATGAGAAAGATGTTCATGGCCGCAGCCGGCGGAGCCTTGGCCGGCATCGTGGCCGCAACGCAGCTGGCCGGGCCGCTGCTGGCACAGGAAAGCCGCAACTCCGCCGATATCTACGAACAGCTGGAACTGTTCGGGGACATCTTTGAACGGATCCGCGCGGATTACGTCGAAGAGGTGGAGACAGAGGCGCTGATCGAAGCCGCCATTGACGGCATGCTGTCATCGCTGGACCCGCACAGCAGCTATCTGTCCCCCAAGGACGCCGCCGACATGCGCGTGCAGACCCGCGGTGAATTCGGTGGCCTGGGCATCGAGGTCACGCAGGAAGACGGCTTCGTCAAGGTCGTCTCGCCCATCGATGGCACCCCTGCGGATGCGGCGGGCATGGAAGCGGGCGATTTCATCACCCATGTGGACGGCGAATCGGTTCTGGGCCTGACCCTGGACGAGGCCGTGGACCGCATGCGTGGCCCCGTCGGGTCCGAGATCATCATCACCGTGGTGCGCGAGGGGATGGACGAACCCTTCGACGTCTCCATCATCCGCGATACCATCCGCCTGACGGCCGTGCGCGCACGCATTGAAAATGACACCGCCGTGCTGCGCGTGACCACCTTCAATGAACAGACCTATCCCAACCTGCGCGACGGGCTGGCCGAGCTGATCGAGACCGCCGGCGGAGCCGAGAACCTGGATGGCGTGGTGCTGGACCTGCGCAACAATCCCGGTGGTCTGCTGAACCAGGCGATCATGGTATCGGACGCCTTCCTGGACAAGGGCGAGATCGTCAGCACCCGGGGCCGCGAGGCCGCCGAGAGCGAACGGTATAACGCCGAACCCGGCGATCTGGCCGAGGGCCTGCCCATTGTGGTGCTGATCAACGGCGGCTCTGCATCGGCCTCTGAAATCGTGGCGGGCGCGCTGCAGGATCATCGCCGCGCAGTGGTGGTGGGCACGCAGTCCTTCGGCAAGGGCTCTGTCCAGACGGTGATGCCGCTGCGCGGCAGCGGCGCCATGCGCCTGACCACGGCGCGCTATTACACGCCCTCCGGTCGGTCCATCCAGGCGCTTGGCGTGTCTCCCGACATCGTCGTGCAACAGCCCCCGCGCCAGCCCGATGATGGGGCCGAGGACGACGCGCGGCCCAGCCGGTCAGAGGCCAGCCTGCGTGGCTCTCTCAACAACGATTCGCTGAACGAGGATGAGCTGCGCCAGTTCGAGGAAGACCGCGCCCGGGCCGAAGCCGCCGCCGCCCTGCGCGAGGAAGACTATCAGCTGGCCTATGCCGTGGATCTGCTGAAGGGGATGCGGGCGCTGTCCGGCACCCGATGACCAGGACCGGCCCAAGGGCCGGGACCTTGCCAGAAACAGGAAAGGCTGCCCCACGGGGCAGCCTTTTTCATATCATCCGTCCGTGCAGCGCGCGCAACCTGCGCCGTCAGCGGGACCGCAGGTTGCGCGCCGATTCCTTGATGGCCGCAAACTGGCCAGAGGGGCGGTATTTCCACAGATACTCCGGCAGCACCGCCTGCAGGGACGTGGGTGTCAGGCCCAGCGCCGCGAAGCCGCGCGCATCCGCGGAAACGACATTGTCCTTGCGCAGGTTGCGCACCTGGTCCTGCGTCAGCAGCTTGTTTTCAAACAGGCCAAGGCTGAGCGTCTGCAACAGGTCAAACCCGCGGCCCATCAGCCCGGCGACCCAGAAAGGCACGTTCACCACCACGCGGCGGCGGCGGATCATCTGCAACATCTGCTGCATCAACTCGGCAAAGCTCAGCACCTCGGGGCCACCCAATTCATAGACGCCGGGTTCCACATCGCCGGTCAGCGCCAGAACGGCGGCCTGCGCGACATCGTCCACATAGACGGGCTGGAACCGTGTTGCCGCGCCCACCACCGGCAGGATGGGGCCCATGCGGGTCATTGCGGCGAAACGGTTGAAGAACTGATCCTCTGGCCCAAAGACGATGGAGGGCCGCAGGATCACCGCCTGCGGCATGTGGCGCGTCACGGCGGCCTCCCCGGCGGCCTTGGTCCGGGCATAGGCGCTGGCAGAGCCTGCATCTGCGCCAATGGCGGACAGCTGGACCATGGCCGGCACGGAAAGCTCCGCCGCGATGCGCGCAACACGCTCCGAGCCTTCGGCCTGAACGGTGGCAAACTTGTTGCGCCCGAATTCATTGAGGATGCCGACACAATTCACCACCGCATCCGCCCCGGCCAGCGCCGCACGCACGCTGGCATCATCGCGGATGTTGCAGGCCACAGGTTCGACCTGCCCCACCACGCCATAGGTGCGCACGAAGAGCGCCTCGTTCGGGCGGCGCACGGCAACGCGCACGCGCCAGCCTTGCCGCGCCATCCTGCGGGCGATGTAGCGCCCCACGAAACCGGAACCGCCAAAGATCGTCACCAGCTTGGGCATGGGTCTCTCCACTCCGTTGTCGACGGATGAATACCGGCCCGGAGGCCACATCACAAGGTGCTGCAATGCCGCGCGAAAAAACTTGATTTTCGCCGTTGACACCCCCCGACACCCCGCGTAAATCCCTGCCTCACGACACCGGCCCAGGTGGCGGAATTGGTAGACGCGCTAGCTTCAGGTGCTAGTTTCTGTATGGAAGTGGAGGTTCGAGTCCTCTCCTGGGCACCACTTAATTCAGGCCAACGGCTTGAATTGTGTGCATAAAATATACTGGCCGGTGTCAGTCTTAATTAGCATTAACTTGCATGATGCCGGATCCAGCGAGTTCCTTTGACTCGTTCGACCCTATAGGGCTGCTGGACGTAGGCCGGTTGCGAAACTCACGCCCTTCAACAGCCTCGGATATGGGCGGCAGGCGCCGGTACTGCCCTGTCAGACCCTCTGTGCAAAGACACGGCGGCATGATCTTTGGCCCCGCCGAGTCGGCCACGCGGCCGGGCCAGTCTGTGATCCGACCAAGCCCAGCCCCCAACCACTCAGCCCTCGGAAGCCAGCGCGATGGCGGCGTCCAGCACTTGGGAATCACCGATGTGATTGGCCAGGATCAGCACAAGTCGCGCATTCAGCGCATCGCTTTCCGCCTTGGTCCTGCCCTCATGGGCGGCCAGGAGGCGCGCATAGAAATCATCGGGCGCGCCGATGTTGGGGCGCGTGATCAGTGCGCTCATGGCTGTCTCCTTCATTGGCGCGCGGTGGCAATCTGCAGCGCCGCGTGCAGCGCCGCGGCATCAAACTGCGCCCAGCGCGCCACGATGTGCTGATCGGGGCGCAGCAGATAGACGGCCCCCGGCGCCGCGCCGAGGTAGCGCGCTGCAAGGTCCGGGTGTCCTTTCGCCGACAGCGCCACGCGCGTCACAGCGATCCCGTCACTCTGCTGATGGTCCGGGGCCTCGGCATCGATGGTCAACAGCTGGAACCCGCCACCCAGCAGGTCCAGCAGCCAGCCCTCGCCAAGGGGCGCATCCACGGCCGGCGCACCGGGCCGCGTGCGGTCCGGACCGCCGGGCAGGGCATCAGGGCCGGTCAGCGACAGCCCGTCATAGACGCAAGGCACCGAAAGCCTGCCGGAATTGACCAGCGGGCGGGCGAAGTCCACCTTGCCGGCAAGTGTCAGAACCGCATCGCGAAATATCTTGCTGATCTCCGATTTCGGGGTGATGAAATCGGTCGATCGGGTGGAATTGAGGATGTTTTCATCAGCCGCAAAAACGCGTTCCTCGGAATAGCTGTCCAGAAGCGCGGGCGGGGCCTTGCCGCTGACCACTAGGCCCAGTTTCCAGCCAAGGTTATCCGCGTCCTGCATCCCGGAATTGGCCCCCCGCGCCCCAAAGGGCGACACCTGGTGCGCGGCATCGCCGGCAAGGATCACCGGGCCGTGCCGAAACCTGTCCATCCGCTTGCATTGGAAGGTGTAGATGGAGGACCACACGATCTCATACTCCACCGCCCCCAGAAAGGCATCCAGCCGGCGGCGGATATTGGCCTCCTTCAGCTCCTCCTTGCGGTCCACGTCCCAGCCGATCTGGAAATCGACGCGCCAGATGTCATCGGGCTGGCGATGCAGCAGGACAGAGGCGCCTTCGCCGTGGCTCGGCTCGAACCAGAACCACCGCTCCGTGGGGAACTGGACATCGCCGGTCATGCGGATGTCGGCGATCAGGAAGCTGTCCTCAAACACCTTGCCGGTGAAATCATGGCCCAGCATCGCCCGCAGGGGGGAATTGGCGCCATCACAGGCGATCAGCCAGTCAGCCTCCACCCGGTAGGGGCCATCGGGGGTCATCACATCCAGCACGACGTGATCCTGCGCCACCTGCACCTGATCCACCCGGTTCTTGCCGCGCAGCTGGATCGGCGCGCCATCGGCCTGCAACTGGCGCAAACGGTCAATCATGTAGCGTTCAAAATAGGGCTGCTGCAGGTTGATGAAGGCGGGAAACCTGTGCCCTGCCTCGGGCAACAGGTTGAATTCAAACACCTTGTCATCGCGGTGAAAGACCTTGCCCAGGTTCCACACCACACCCTTGTCCAGCATGGGCGCGCCACAGCCGTAGCGATGCGCGATTTCCATGCTGCGCTTGGCAAAACAGATCGCGCGGGATCCCATGCCGATGCCTTCGTGATCGTCCAGCACCAGCACCGGAATGCCCTGCAGGCCCAGGTCCAGCGCCGTGGCCACGCCCACCGGGCCGCCCCCCACGATCACCACAGGGTGCCGCACGGCTGCGGACAGATCCTGGTCCGGCGATCTTTCGTAGGGATAGACCTTGTCGGCCAGGGTATATCTGTCGTCGAACATCGCGGGCTCCTCCCTCCCCCGGTCGAGTCAGCCTTGCAGGGCCTCCCACATCTCCAGGTCACGCTGGGCCGTCCAGATGCGCGGTGTGTCGATCCCGCGGGCCTCGTCATAGGCGCGGGCCACGTTGAACGGCAGGCAGTGTTCGTAAATGGCGTAGTCCTTGAACTTCGGGTCGCATTCGGCGCGCACCGCGTCCCAGGCGTCCTTCAGGCTGCCGCCGCGCGCCGCGATCTGCTGGACCGGGCGATAGGTGCTGTCCACGAAATCGCGGGTTGCGGCCAGCGCGGCATCGACCATCTCACGCCCCACCAGCGCATCGCCCCGGCCCGGCGCGATGTTTTGCGGGTCATAGGCCTTCACGGCGTCCAGCGTTTTGCCCCAATCCGCGAAATGGCCATCACCGCAATAACAGGCGGAGTGGTATTCGACGATATCGCCGGTGAACATGGTCTGCGCATCGGGCACCCAGATCACGCTGTCCCCGGCGGTATGGGCGCGGCCGATTTGCCGGATCTCCACCTTGCGCTTGCCCAGATACACGGTCATCGCATCGGAAAAGGTGGTGGTGGGCCAGGTCAGGCCCGGAATGCTCTCATGCCCCTCGAACAGGCGGGGGAAGCGCTGGAATTCGCTGTCCCAATCCTCCTGCCCGCGTTCAACGACCATCGCGCGCGCTGCATCGGACATGATCACCTGCTGCGCCCCGAAGGCAGACGCCCCCAGCACGCGCACCGCGTGGTAATGGGTCAGCACCACATGGGTGATGGGCTTGTCGGTCACGCTGCGCACGCAATCGATGACCTTTTGCGCCAGGCGCGGCGTGGCTTGCGCCTCCACGATCATCACGCTGTCATCGCCAATGATGACGCCAGAGTTCGGATCGCCCTGCGCGGTAAAGGCATACAGCCCGTCGCCGATTTCCGTGAACGAAATTGCCTTTTCGCCGGTATCGCCCTGCGATGCGAATGCCTTGGACATGTTCCCCCCTGGGCGGTTGCCATCTGCGCGGCCCTTGCGCCTGCATCTTTATCCGCAGGGGCCGCGGCCAAGTCAATTGCACACGGCCTGCGCGGGCGGCGGGTCAGGGGTGCGGCGCCAGCACCTTCACACCCAGTTCCGCGCCCGTTTCCCAGACATAGGCCCCCGCCGCATGGGTCAGCGTCCGGTGCTGGGCCGGCGTCAGGCTGCGCGGATCCTGGCGGGACACCTCCTCCAGGACGGCGCGGTCAAAATAAGAAAACAGCCCATGCGCCCCGTCCAGCGCCTGCCGCACATAGGCCTGATGATACCGGATCTGGCGCAGATCATGGGGCAGATCCGCACCCAAGGCGTGGACATGCTGGATCACCCGCCGCGCCCGCGGTGGCGCATGCGGGTTGGTGGCAAACAGCGGCGGCGTCTGGTGGCCGATGCGGGCGCGCCGCCCCAGGCGCAATGGGTCGGCCAGATCGGTCCAGCTGTCCTTGACCAGCGGCAGGGACGTGACCTCCGGGCCCATCAGGCGTATCAGTATGTCGAAATTGACCTTGCCCGCCGCCCTTTCCAAAGGCCCCAGCCGCAGACCGGCCAGGTAGCTGTATGCAGACAGCAGGACATCCGGGTAATGATAGGCCTTCTGCCGGGTGCGCGACGTGATCGCGAAATGGGACCGGGACATGGACAGCCGGTAGAAATCCAGCAATGCGCGGCTGAGGCCCCCACCCTTGTGGCGCAGCGCCTTCAACCGGGACTTGATCCGGCCCAGCAACATCTGCTGCGCGTCCGTGGTCACGCCATGGAACTGGTCCACCGCCTCCAGCACACCCGTATATCTGTTCAGATAGCCGTCCAGTTCGGTGTCCGGGCCGGCAAACAGCGCGCTTGGCCGCCCCCGAAAGGCAAAGCGCTGCAGATCGGCACCGCTGCCGCTCAGCTCTCCGAAACAGCCGTGCAGCAGGATCATCCGTTCATCCTGCACCGTGCCGGGCACAGATCCGCCCTGTTCCGGGTTGAACCCCTGTGACACGAAGCTCTGATACCGCAGCAGATCGATATCCCGGATCTCCACCGTTTCGGCCTGCGGATAGGCACGATAGCGCGCGGGGGACAGGCCATAGCGTTCCGCCAGCATCGCGGCGTAATTGCCATCCGGATGCGGAAACCCGTAGATGCTGCGATAGCCGAATGCGCGATGCAGCCCGTTCTTCAACAAGGCGGCAAAGACAATGCGGCTGTCCCGCCCGCCGGTGACGTCATAGCTCAGATCATGTCCGCCCTCCTGCGCCAGGGCGCACAGGCACAGCACGTTGCGTTCAACCAGCTCCGCCGCCTTGGCGATACAGTCCTGATAGGTCAGGGCGCCATCATCCACGGTAGGCGCGGGCGTCACCGTCAGCACGCCGCGCGTGACGTGCAGATGCGCATCGCTGAGGATCTGCACATCCTGCAACCCGCAGCCCAGCAGCATGGCGCCGGACAGAACCTTGTTTGCAAACACGGGCGCAGGCGTGCGGGCCAGCGCGACCCCGTTCAGCCGCGCCGCGATTTCGATGAAGAACAGATTGTTGGAAATGGCGATCCTGCCGCCGCTGCGCCAAAGATAGACCGGGTATTGGGACAGGCTGTCCACAGACACGCTCACGCGGCCCGCGGCATCCAGATATGCCAGGACATAGCTGCCGCTGACCTCCAGCGGCGTTGCCCTGATCTCTGAAAACATCGCATCAGACAGGCCATGCAGCGTGCTGGCAAAGCCCGCGTTGCCCATGGCGGAACCATCGAACAGCACATGCCGCCCGGCGCTGTCCAAGGTGGGGCGGCGCCCCATGGTGAGCACGGTTGCCCCATGGATCACGCGCAGGTCGGCTGTGCCGGCAAGCTCCAGCGATGCGGCATCAAACCGGGGCAAATCGCCCAGCTCCATCGCCAGCCCATAGGAAATCAGAAAATCCAACCGCTCACCTTCTTGCCGGACCCAGGCGGCGCCTTTTCCAAGCGCGGGTCTGCGCGCCCGATTCACCCTGCCGTGGCTTTGCCCGGACGGCCAGCCCCATTCCGCCAGAGGCAGGAGGCAATGCCCGGGCCGCGCGCCTGCCCCATGGACGCGCCGCGGACGCTGTGGAACAGTCCGCCGCAGAGCGCGACGCAGCAATCGCACCCGCATGGAGGAGAGACAGATGACCACCCCCACCAACCCCAGCTTTGACATCGCCCATCTGGGGCATGTCGAAATGCTCACCGACCGTTTCGACGAAAGCCTGGCCTTCTTCACCGATGTCTACGGCCTGAAACTGTCTGAACGCGGGGAGGGCGTGGCCTATCTGCGCGCCTGGGACGACTACGAATATCACTCGCTCAAGCTGACCGCCGCAGACACCACGGGCGTGGGGCATATCGGCTATCGCGTCGCCTCCCCCGAGGCGCTGGAGCGGCGCATCGCGGTGATCGAGGCCGCAGGCTACAAGACCCATGGCTGGGTGGACGGCGATGCAGGGCACGGCCCCGCATGGCGGTTCGAGGACCCCTTCGGCCATGTCTTTGAGCTGTATTGGGAGACACGCCGCGCCGCGCCGAAAGGCGCGGATACACCGGCGCTGAAAAACGTCGCCAGCCGCTTTACCGGGGTGCCGCCGCGCCGGCTGGATCACCTGAACCTGCTGGCCGAGGACGTGGGCGAATTCCGCCGCTTCATGGAAACCTGCCTCGGCTCCCGCGTCACGGAATACATCCAGCTGGACAACGGGCGCATCGGCGGATGCTGGTTCACCGTCAACAACAAGACCTATGACCTGGCCTGCACCGAGGAACATGGCGGCATGCAGGGCCGGCTGCATCACGTCACCTATGCGACCGACCAGCGTGAGGACATCCTGCGCGCGGCGGACCTGTTCCTTGAGGCCGGCGTGCATATCGAGACCGGGCCGCACAAACACGCCATTCAGGGGACGTTCTTCCTGTATGTGTGGGAACCTGCCGGAAACCGGGTGGAACTGGCCAATGCGGGCGCGCGGCTGATCCTCGCCCCGGATTGGGAACCGGTCTGCTGGACAGAGACGGATCGCAAGAAGGGCCAGGCCTGGGGTCTGAAAACGATCGAGACCTTCCACACCCACGGCACGCCGCCCAAGGCGGGCTGACGGCAGCTGGGGGCAATCCCGCTTTACCTTTTGGCCCAGGCGGAGTTTTTCTGGTGCCATGGGAAAGCTCGTTCTGCTGCACAAAGCCGATTCGATTTACGAAGATGAGCCGGATGTCGTCTATGACTTTCCGCGCAGCTATCTGCGGGCAATGGAAAGCGCGTTGGGCGACTGGATCATCTATTATGAACCGGTCAAGGCTGGGCCGCGGGGATATTTCGCCGTGGCTCGGATTGCGCAGATCACGCCCAAGCCTGGCGTGGCGGGCCGGTATATGGCCCGGATTGAACCGGGCAGTTTCTTGCCCTTTGACCAGCCGGTGCCCAGGCTGCGGCAAGGGCGGCCGCTGGAACAGGCGCTGGCCGAGCCGGACGGCACGCCAAAAAAGGGCGGCGCAGTGCAGCTGGCCGTGCGGCGCCTGCCAGAGGCCGATTTTGCCCGGATCGTGAACCTGGGCCTGCCGCTGGATCTGGAGCATCAAGAGGCCATCCGTTATGGCGGCGAGCCGCCGGGCCTTGCCGAAGATGTCACGCCTTTTGACCGCCCGGTGTTGGAGCGTCTGACCCGCCGGCCCTATCGGGACGTGGTGTTTCGCAGGCGTGTGCGGAAAGCCTATGGGTATCGCTGTGCGATGTCAGGGCTGATGTTGCGCAACGGCGGCGGGCGGCCCGAGGTGCAGGCCGCCCATATCCGGCCCGTTGCCCATGCCGGCAGCGACCATGTGACCAATGGCCTTGCGCTGTCAGGCACTTTGCACTGGATGTTTGATCGGGGTCTGCTGTCTGTTGCGGATGATTGCGAAACCATCCTTGTGTCCCACAACAAGGTGCCGGGGGATGTGCTGCACAGGTTGCTCCGACCAGGGGGCAAGCTGATCCGCCCCGAGAGCCCACGCGATGCGCCGCACCCGGAAAACCTGCGATGGCACCGGGAAAACGTCTTTGGCCGCGCCTTGTCAGATGAGCCCGCGCCCTGGAGGTGAATCTGTGCCCGACGGCCATGGCCAGGCGCTTTTGGCGGTGTTGCTGGGGGCGCTGCCCCCGTTGCGCTGCGCGCAACTCCCCCGGAGTTTATGGGCAAGATGAAGTGGCTGGCGCTGCGAGCAGTTGAAAGACCGCGCGGCGGCAGGCTATTCACAGGCCATCCCAACGAGGTTGCGACAGATGTTTGACACCGCAGGTACGCAGCGGCTGCGCCTTTTCCTGGAAACCGAGCGTTTTCAACGCGCGATCATGGCCGTGATCGTTCTGAATGCCGTGGTGCTGGGGATGGAAACCAGCCCCAGCGTCATGGCGGCTGTCGGGCCAGTGTTACTGTTGATCGACAAGCTGTGCCTGGCCATTTTCGTGGCCGAATTGCTGGCCAAGGGCGTGGCCTATGGCACGCGGTTTGTGCGCGATCCGTGGAACCTGTTTGACCTGGTGATCGTGCTGATCGCCCTTGTCCCGGCCTCTCAGGGCTTGTCCGTTCTGCGGGCGCTGCGGATCTTGCGGGCGCTGCGGCTGGTGTCCGCGGTGCCGGCGATGCGGCGGGTCGTGGGGGCCTTGCTGGTGGCGATTCCGGGCATGGGGTCGATCGTGGCGCTGTTGTCGCTTGTCTTCTATGTCTATTCGGTCATGGCGACAAAGCTGTTCGGGGCGGATTTTGCCGAATGGTTCGGCACGCTGGGCCGGTCTGCCTATACGCTGTTCCAGGTCATGACGCTGGAGAGCTGGTCCATGGGGATCGTTCGGCCCGTGATGGAGGTGTTCCCCTGGGCGTGGATGTTCTTTGTGCCGTTCATCCTGATGACGACCTTTACCGTGCTGAACCTGTTCATCGGGATCGTGGTGGAGGCCATGCAGAGCCAGGCGCAGGAAAAGGCCGTTGACCGCGAGATCGAGGATCTCACGGCATTGCGTGCGGAGATTGCAGATTTGCGGGAAGAGATCAGAGCCGCGCTTGAAAAGCGCGGCTCGTGAAATCGTCAGGCGGCCCTTGCAGCCGCAGCACCGAGCTTGCGTTTAACCCACGGCATGTCCAGGTCGGTGATCTGCGCCGTCTTTACCACTGACAAAACAAAACGGTTGGTGGTCATTTGAACACATCCCCAAGTCAGCGTGTGGCTACTGAATGCCCCATCTTCAGATAGAAATCACCAAAAATTTGTCGGGTTGTTGACCTTTCTCGCCTTAAAGTTGCGGATTTCACAACTTGTGAAAAAAAATACTGACTTTTCATACTCTTGCGCAGAGTGCTATTTTTTCAACACATCTGAAGAATAGGGCGAAAAAATGCCCTGGCATCGGGAACCAAATGCGTTTTGCGTAAACAGGTGGCATTTGACCTGTCGAATCGCGACATATCGGGTGCGAAGCGGCGAGTGTCGCAAAACTGTCAAGAATTGTTTTCGGCAGGCGCCGTAATTTCCTGTATCGCCTCGAACCCCTCGAACTGGGGCGTGCCGCGGTGCAGCACGGCGGTTGTTCCGGCGGATTTGTGGGACTGGCGGAATTGCGCGCTGCGGGTCCATTCGCGGAAGGCGGCCTCATCGCGCCAGACGGTGTGCGAGGCATAGAGGATCGCACCGTTCTGTTCCGGCCCTTTCAGCATGTGAAAGGCCACGAAGCCTGCGAATTCATGCAGGCGGCTTTCGCGATTCAGCCAAAGCTGTTCAAAGGCATCGGCATTTTCCACGGGCACGGTAAAACGGTTCATCGCAAGATACATGCTGGCTCCTGTCTGGGTGATCTGCGGCTGAGGATAGCGGCAGGCCGCGCCACGTCACCCCCCGGTGTCGAGGTTGTCCAGCGGCTGCACGATCAGCCCCTGCGGCCCGTGCTGGATATGGGCGGTGATGTGGAAATGGCGGCACAGCAGATCGGCGGTCAGCACCTGATCTGGCGGGCCATCGGCCACGATCTGCCCTGCGGTCAGCATCACCAGCCGCGTGCAGAACCGCGCCGCCAGCCCAAGATCATGCAGGGAGACCAGCACCGCCCGCCCCTGCCCCGCCAGCCGGGCAAAGCTGCGCATGCAGGCAATCTGATGGGCCGGGTCCAGCCCGGCCACAGGCTCATCCGCCAGCACCAGCGGCGCCTCTTGTGCCAGCGCCCGGGCGATCAGCACGCGGGCCAGCTCTCCGCCGGACAGGCGGGTGGCCGTGCGGTCGCGCATGTGGGTCAACTGCATTTCCGCCAGCGCGGCCTGCACGGCGCGGGCATTGGCCGCCGGGCTGGCGGCGGGATGGGGCAGACGGCCCAGGCCCACCAATGTCTCAACGGAGACGGGCCAGGCGACCTCTCGCGCCTGGGGCAGCCAGGCAACGGCGCGGGCGCGTTCGGCCTGCGACAGCTGCATCAGGCTGGATCGCCCCTGCGCGGGCACCAGGCCCAGCGCGGCGCGCATCAGCGTGGTCTTGCCCGCCCCATTCGGCCCGATCAGGCCCACGACCTCTCCCGGCGCGATGCGCAGCGAAACATCCCGCAGCACCGCCCGGCTGCGCAGCTGCACCGACAGCCCCGACAGGGTCAGCGCATCCGTCATGCCTGCCCCGCCCGGGTGCGATAGATCAGGTGCAGGAACAGCGGTGCGCCCACCAGTGCCGTCAGCACGCCCAGCTTCAGGTCACGCTCCGGCAGGATGACGCGCACGGCCACATCCGCCACCAGAAGCAGGGCCGCGCCCCCCAGCGCAGAGGCCAGCAACAGCCGCCCCGGCCGCGCGCCCGTCAGCGGCCGCAGCAGATGCGGCACCACGATACCGACAAAGCCGATGCCGCCCGAGATCGCGACCGCCGCGCCAGTGGCGCCCGCCACCAGTAGGATCGCCCCATTCTTCAGCAATTGCACCGAAATGCCGATGTGCGCCGCCGTCGCCTCGCCCAAAGCCAGCGCGTTCAGGCCCCGCCCCAGAAAAGGCGCCGCCAGC
>CBFHYV010000061.1:0-13356 GCA_965660085.1 uncultured Paracoccaceae bacterium | reverse complement strand
CGACCACCTGCCGCTGCGCCCAGGGCGCCACCTGCCGGTGCAACATCTCCGTCAGCGCCCGCGGTTCCACCCGCAGCAGCGCCTCTTCCTGCGGGATGATCCCGTCCAGCACCATCTGCACGGCAATGCGCACCGCGGCGCGCCCGCTGCGCGCCACCCGCACCCCGTCCAGGATATGCACGGCGCCGTTTTCAATGGTGAATTCAATCTGCATTTCCTCTCGCAGGCGCTGGCGCATCAGCGCGGCATGGGCCTGCAGATCGGCGAATGCCTGCGGCGCCAGCTCTTCCAGCGATGGCCCGCGCGGGTCCTTTTCCAGAAAGACCGAGGCCGCGCCGCCCTCCAGCGCCTCCCGGCCCTGGCTCTGGCGCAGATAACGCCCGGTCAGCTGGCGCTTGCCGGTCTTGGAATCCACCAGTTGCAACACGCCAGAGCCGCATTCGCCCTGCCCCAGGCCCAGCGCCATTTCCTGCACCACCAGCCCCAGCCCGGCATCCATCGGCGCGCCCTTGGCCTGGCGCAACAGCCGCGCTGTCGTGCCCTCCCAGGCGCGGGCCATGCTGCGCAGCACCTCGGCCAGTTGGCGGGCGGGGTCCTGGGGGAAGCTCTCCTCAGCCTCGTCCTCATAGGCGCGCAGGGCCTCTGACAGGCCCATCTGGCCATCATCGACGATTTCGTCAAAGGCGTCGGGGTCCAGCCGGGCCACATGCACCGCATAGGATTGCACGAACCGCAGATACAGGCAGGCCGCCGCCTGTTTGCCGATCTGGTCTGACAATTCGACATAGCGCGCGTCATTCATGCCGATGTTCAGAATCGCACCCGGCCCGCCCCAATCCGGGTCCTCTGACGAAGGCCGCACGCAAAGCAGCGCGCCCTCACCGAATTGCGCGAGGATCCCCGCGACATCGGGCATTTGCCCCGCGGCAATGCCATGCACCGTGTCAAAGGACAGCGCCACGGTGCGCGGCACCGGCAGGTCCAGCCGCACAAGGCGTTGCAGGCATTTGGCCCGCCCGCCATGAGTGGGGGTGGCCATGGGCGCGGTGGGCGTGATCAATGTCACGGCGCCGTCATCGGCGGCCAGAGAGCCGGGCGGCTGCATACTGGGGGGCTGGATAGATTTCTGCACTGCGGCACCTCCGGCCTGCAGCATAGCCACAGCCAAGGCCGGAGCAAGTGCGCCTGTCGTCGCTGGCCTAGCCTTCCAGCCGGGTCAGGTCCGCCACCTGCAGGCAGATGCTGCGGATGCGCGACAGCAGGTTCAGCCGGTTGCGCCGCAGCACGGCATTTTCGGCATTCACCTGCACGGCCTCGAAGAACGCATCGATCGGCGCGCGCAGCCCGGCCATGGCGGCCATGGCGGCGGCGAAATCCTCGGCCTGCATCGCGGGGGCAATGGCGGCCTCCGCCGTCTCCAGCGCCGCGAACAGTGCGCGCTCAGCCTCGGTTTCGGCGAATTTCACATCGGCGCCGAAGGAATATTCCACTCCGTCCTTCTCCTCGGCCTGGCTGAGGATGTTGTTGGCGCGCTTGAACCCCTGCACTAGGTTTTCGCCATCTTCAGAGGCCCGGAACCCGGCCAACGCCCGCGCCCGCGTGACCAGCAGCGTCAGGTCATCGCTGCCCGGCATGGCAAGGCAGGCGTCGATCACGTCATGGGGAATGCCTTCGTCCCGCAGATAGACTTTCAGGCGGTCATGGACGAAGGACAGCAGATCCGCCGTTGCCGCCGATTGCAACGCCTCTTCCAGCTTGGCCAAGTCCTGATCCAGGCTGGCATCATCCTGCACCAGCGTCGTCGCATCAATCACATGCGCGCCGCTTTGTGTGGCGGCCTGGAAATTGCGGGCCACGCCTTCGTTCATCGGGCCGGTCAGGCCCAGGCGCGCGTCATTGCCCAGCACCAGCCGGATGACCCCAAGGGCCGCGCGGCGCAGGGCGTAGGGGTCCTTGGACCCGGTGGGTTTTTCATCAATGGCCCAGAAACCCGTCAGCGTGTCCAGCTTGTCCGCCAGCGCCACGGCCACGGACACCGGCGCGGTGGGCACGGCGTCGCTTGGCCCCAGGGGGGAATAATGTTCCTCGCACGCGGCGGCGACGGCTTCGGGCAGGCCCGCGGCCTGCGCGTAATAGCGGCCCATCAGGCCCTGAAGCTCGGGGAATTCATAGACCATTTCAGAGGACAGGTCCGCCTTGGCCACGCGCGCGGCCTGTTCGGCCATGTCCGCCTCCGCGCCCACAACTGGCGCGATGGCCCGGGCAAGCGCCGCGATTCGGTCCACCCGCGCCTGCTGAGAGCCGAGCTTGTTGTGGAAGGTCACGTTTTCCAGCCGCGCGACCCATGTGCCAATGTCATCCCGCGCGATGCGCAGATCATTTTCCCAGAAGAACTTGGCATCCGACAGGCGCGCGGCCAGAACCTTCTGGTTGCCGGCCAGGATCGTGGCGCCGCCATCGCGGGTTTCGCGGTTGGCCACGGTGATGAACCGTTCAATCCGCCCGCTGGCCGGATTGCGCACAGAGAAGAATTTCTGATGCTCCTTCATCGAGGTCTGCAAGACCTCGGGCGGCAGATCCAGGAAAGTCTCCTCGATCCGGCCCATCAGCACCACGGGCCATTCCACCAGCCCGGCGACCTCTGCCAGCAGGCCGCGATCCTCCACCACCTCCAGCCCGGCGGCAAAGGCCTGGTTGGTGGCGTCCTGCCAGATCGCCTCGGCGCGTTCTTCCGCGTCCAGGATCACATGGGCGCGGCGCAGTTTGGCGGCATAGTCGTCAAACCCGGTGACGGTGATCTGCCCCGGCGCCATGAAGCGGTGTCCCTCCGTCACATTGTCCGCGCGGATGCCGTCAATGTCCAGATCAACAACCTCGGCGCCTGCCTCATCGCTCAGCAGGCACAGGATGCGGTGCAGCGGACGCACCCAGCGCAGGCTGCCCGCGCCCCAGCGCATGGATTTCGGCCAGGGAAAATTGCGCACGGTCTGTTCCAGAACCTCTGCCACGATCTGCGCGGCAGGGCGGCCCGGCGTGACCACCGTGGCGTAGTAGAAGGTGCCTTTCTTCTCCTCGCGCTCTTCCAGGGCATCGCGGCTGACGCCGGCGCCGCGCAGGAAGCCCTCCAGCGCCTTGTCAGGCGCGCCCACCTTAGGGCCGCGGCGTTCCTCGCGCCGCTCCGGGCTTTCGGCAGTCAGCCCGTGAATGGTCAGCGCCAGGCGGCGCGGCGTGGCGAAGGCGCGCGCGCCAGCATAGGTCAGCCCGGCCTCCACCAACCCATCGGTCAGCTTCTGCTTCAGATCCTGCGCCGCACGGGCCTGCATGCGCGCGGGGATTTCCTCGGAAAACAGTTCAATCAACAGGTCGGGCATTGGTCACCAATGGGGTTCGGGGCCGGTGCGCCCGCTGATACCGCCCATGGCAGGGGGCGTCCAGCAGCCGCGCAGGGCCGGGTCAGTCGCGGGCGGGCGGGGGCGGGCAATCTTCGCCCAGCGGGCTGCCATCATAGGCCTTGTCGCCGCATTCGTTGATTTCGTGCCAGACATAGCCGCGGCCGCCTTCGGTCAGGGCCACGACCCGGTCAATGCCGTATTCATAGTTGCGCTGGCCGGTGAACACGCGCGCCTGTCCGGCGCTGATCTGCGCGCCGATGGCCGCCGCATCGAAACAGGCAAACCAGCCCGGCGCATTGCGCGGTGCCGCGCCCTCATAGGGCTCAAAGCGCTGCGCGGCCTCGGCCGGTGTCAGGGCGGTATCGAAACAGGCCCGATAGCGGATGGGCGAGCTGTCAGAGTCGATCCCCTCAAACCCGGAAATCGCCACATCTTGCGGGGCACCGCCATCCAGCGGCGTCAGGCGCAGCTGCGCAGCCGAAGGCGGCAGCCGATCATAAAAGGCATAGACCTGGAAGTAATACACCCCCACCCCGGCCGCCAAGCCACACAGCACGATGAGGATCGCAAGGAACTTGCCGGTCATGTCAGTCTCCGATCGCTCAGGCGGCGTGGCCGCCGGCCTCTGTTTGAACAAAGGCATCGGCGCAAAGCTTCGCCAGCGCCCGCACCCGCCCGATATAGCTTTGGCGTTCCGTCACGGAAATCACCCCGCGCGCGTCCAGCAGGTTGAAGATATGGCTGGCCTTGATGCACTGGTCATAGGCGGGATGGGCCATGATGATGCGCTTGCCGGTCTTCGGATCCTGATGCGGCTGGTCCAGGATGCGGGCGCATTCGGCCTCGGCCTCCTCGAAATGGCGCAGCAGCACCGCGGTATCGGCAATGTCAAAGTTCCAGCGGCTGTATTCCTGTTCCGTCTGGCGGAACACGTCGCCATAGCGCAGGGCGATGGGCGCGTCGGGGTCGTTGAAGGGCATGTCCATCACATGGTCAACGCCCAGCACATACATGGCCAGACGTTCCAGCCCATAGGTCAGCTCGCCAGACACGGGCGCGCAATCATGTCCGCCCACCTGCTGGAAATAGGTGAACTGGCTGACCTCCATCCCGTCACACCAGACCTCCCAGCCCAGGCCCCAGGCGCCCAGCGTGGGGCTTTCCCAGTCATCCTCGACAAAGCGAACGTCATGCAGGCCCAGATCGATCCCGATCGCCTCCAGCGAGCCGAGGTAGAGCGCCTGCAGATCCGGCGGGCTGGGTTTGATCAGCACCTGATACTGATAATAGTGCTGCAGCCGGTTGGGGTTTTCGCCGTAACGGCCATCCGTGGGCCGGCGCGAGGGCTGCACATAGGCCGCGGCCCAGGGCGTGCTGCCCAGGCTGCGCAGGGTTGTGGCGGGGTGAAACGTGCCTGCGCCCACCTCCATGTCATAGGGCTGCAGCACCGCGCAGCCCTTGGCGGCCCAATAGGTCTGCAGCCTCAGGATGATCTCCTGAAAGCTGCGCGGCTTGGTGGTGGTGCTGGCCATGAAACGAACCCCCTGAGATGCTGCGCGTTACCTATTCGGACACACCCGCCGGGTCAATTCGCCCTGCTCGCAATAATTTGGCTCGCCCCTGCGCGGGGCTTTGGTATGCAAGGCCCGGCACATGAAGGCAAAGAGGCACGGATGACACTGACAGCACGACTGGCCCTGACATTGACGCTGTGGATCACGGCGGGTCTGCTGGCCGCACCGATGGTGCGCGCACAGCAGGACATCGCCTATATCCGCGTCGAGGCGCAGCCGACGCTGGCGCGCGCGCAGGTGCGGGTGCGCGATTACGCGGCGGTGTTGCCCGATGTCGGCGGCTTTGCCCTGGGCAGCGGCTGGTATGCCATTGCGCTTGGCCCCTACAGCCGGGTGGAGGCGGAACAGCGCCTGCTGCGGCTGCGCGCCCTGGGTGACAGTCCGCGCGACAGTTTCATCGCCGGCCCGGCCGAGTTCGAGCGTCAGTTCTGGCCCATAGGCGCCCAGCTGCCCGACGCGGAGGCGCCAGCCACGCTCGCCCCGCCCGAAGCCGAGGCGCCCCAGCCAGAGCCCGCGCCCACGTTCACCATGACGCCGCAGGTGCAGCCCGACGATCAGCCCGCGCCCGAACCCTTCATTCCAGAGGAAACCCTGCGCGAGGCGCGCGCCTCCGAGGCGCGGCTGACCCGCCCTCAGAAAGAAGAGCTGCAGATCGCGCTGACCTGGGCCGGGCATTACCGCGCCGGGATCGACGGCGCCTTCGGCCGCGGCACCCGCGCCGCCATGGCCGCATGGCAGCGCGAACAGGGGCTGGAGCCGACAGGCGTGCTGACCACCCGCCAGCGCGCGCAGCTGCTGGAGGATTACTACGCCGTGCTGAAAAGCGTGGGCATGCGCGGCGTGACGGACCGGGACGCCGGCATCCGGATTGACCTGCCGCTGGCCGTGCTGCGGGAGGAGAGCCGCGAAAGCCCCTTCGTGGCCTTTGGCCCCAGCGGCGCGCTGCAGGCCCGCGCGCTGCTGATCAGCCAGACGGGCGACCGTGACACGCTGGGCGGTTTGTATGAGATCATGCAGACGCTGGAAATCGTCCCGCGTGAGGGCGAGCGCCGCCTGCGCCGGGACGGGTTCACCCTGACCGGACGCAACAGCCGCATCGTCTCCACCACGGAAGTCCAGCTGCAGGATGGCCAGATCAAGGGCTACACGCTGGTCTGGCCCGCGGGCGACGAAGACCGCCGCAGCCGCGTCTGGCAGGCCATGCAGGCCAGCTTTGAACGCCTGCCCGGCGTGCTGCCCGCCGCCGCGCTGGCGGACAGTGGCGTGCAGGTGGATCTGGTCTCGGGCCTGCAGGTGCGGCGGCCCCGGCTGTCACGCTCGGGCGTGTTCATTGATACTGCTGGCAGCGTGATGACCGTGGCCGAGGCCGTGACCGGCTGTGGCGAGGTCATGATCGACCGTGACACCCCCGCCCGCGTGGTGGCAGTGGATACGGACCGGGGCTTGGCGGTCCTGCGCCCCGAAGGCAGCGGCCTGCGCCCGGTGGGCGTGGCACAGCTGCGCAATGCCAGCCTGCGGATCGGCACGGAACTGGCGGTATCGGGCTATTCCTACGAAGGCGTGCTGCCCGCGCCCACGCTGACCTTCGGTGCGGTGACACGGATGCGTCTGCCGGGCCAGCCGCGCGCCATCCCGCTGGATATGGCGCCGCTGGACGGTGACACGGGCGGGCCGCTGCTGGATGATCGCGGATCCGTCGTTGGCCTGCTGGCGCCGCTGAACCACGGGGCCCGGCGCCTGCCCGATGGCATGGCCATGGGGATCAGCATCGACGACATGCGCGCCATGATGGAAACCGCGCGGATCTTTCCCACAACCGATGGCGGCGCGGCAACACGGCTGGCGCCGGAGGATCTGACCCGCCGCGGCGCGGACATCACCGCCCTGGTTAGCTGCTGGGACTGAGGCAGCCGCCCTTTTCGCACGCATGACACAAAACCGCCGCCCCGGTTGCCGGGGCGGCGGTTTTCTTTTGCGCGGCAGGCCCGGCCGGCGGCCGGGGCCGCCTGCCGGACCGATCAGACCTGCGCCGTCAATCCGGGCCGTGCGTCAGCTTGGGCACATCCGATGCCCCGGCAGACCCGCGCCCCGACAGCGAGGGGTTTTCCATGAAGAAGCGGTGGCAGTTGAACCCGCGCGCGCCCTCCGGCAAGGGCGCGCGGAAAAAGCTGCCATCGCCGCGCATGATCCAGCTTTGGGCGGTATCGGCCAGGTTGGCGGCCATGATCTGGCTGACGATCTGCGCCTTGACCGTCTTGTTGCGGATGTCCACCAGCGTTTCCACCCGGCGGTTGAGGTTGCGGCCCATCCAGTCCGCGGAGGAGATATAGACCTTCGCCTCCTCATGCGGCAGGCCGTGACCATTGCCGAAACAGGCGATGCGCGAATGTTCCAGGAACCGCCCCACCACGGATTTCACGCGGATGTTTTCAGACAGCCCCACCACACCGGGGCGCACGCCGCAGATGCCGCGAATGATCAGGTCAATCTTCACGCCGGCCTGGCTGGCATCATACAGCGCATCGATCATGTCCGGCTCGATCAGCGAATTCATCTTGACCCAGATCTGCGCCGGACGGCCCGCGCGGGCATGATCGGCCTCGGCCCGGATCATCTCCAGCATCTTGGGCTTCAGCGTATGCGGCGAGATCGACAGGTTTTCCAGATCCGCGGGCTTGGCATAGCCCGACAGGTAGTTGAACACCTTGGTCGCATCCCGGCCCAGCGCCTTGTCACAGGTGAAAAAGCTGAGGTCCGTGTAGATCTTGGCCGTGATCGGGTGATAGTTGCCGGTGCCGTAATGGGTATAGGTCACCAGCCGGTCGCCTTCGCGGCGGACCACGGTGCTGATCTTGGCGTGGGTCTTCCAGTCCAGAAAGCCATAGACCACATGCGCGCCCGCGCGTTCCAGGCGGCGAGACTGGCGGATATTGGCGGCCTCGTCAAAGCGCGCCTTCAGTTCCACCAGCGCGGTGACGGATTTGCCGTCCTCCGCCGCTTCGCACAGCGCCTCCACGATGGGTGAGTTGCGCGATGTGCGATAAAGCGTCTGCTTGATCGCCACCACATCGGGGTCAACCGCGGCCTGCTTGAGGAACCGCACCACCATGTCAAACGTCTCATAGGGGTGGTGCAGCAGCATGTCCTTTTGCCGGATGGCGGCGAACATGTCGCCATCGTGGTCCTGCACACGCTCCGGCACGCGGGGGGTAAAGCTGGGCCACAGAAGGTCGGGCCGGGCGTCCAGCACCAGCTCCTTCAGGTCCCCGACACCAACCATGCCGTCAAGCTCGATGACCTCATCATCGCGGACGTGCAGTTCCTGCATCACAACGGCCTTCAGCGCCTTGGGCGCGCCCGCCGAAACGGTCAGCCGCACCACCTCGCCACGGCGGCGGCGCTTCAGCGCCACCTCGAATTCGCGCACCAGGTCCTCGGCCTCGTCCTCGACTTCCAGATCGCTGTCGCGCAGGACGCGGAATTCGAAATGCTCCACCTCCGTATAGCCGGGGAAGAGGCTGTCGATATGCAGCAGCAACAGCTCTTCCAGCGGCAGGAAGCGGTGGCGGCCCGGCTCTGTCGGCAGGGCGACGAACCGGTCGATCTGCGCCGGGATCGGCAGCAGCGCCTGCAAGGGCCGCCCGGACCCGCGGCTGAGCTGCAGCGCCAGGCAATAGCCCGTGTTAGCGATGAAGGGGAAGGGATGCGCCGGGTCGATCGCCAGCGGCGACAGCACCGGAAACACCTGTTCGATGAAGGCCTCACGCAGGAAGATCCGGTCCGCATCGCTCAGCCGGTCGCGGCGCAGGATCTCGATGCCTGCGGCCTCCATCTCGCGGCGCAGCTGCACCAACGTGCGCTGCTGCGCCTCCATCAGCTTGCGCGCGTCCACCTCGATCAGGGCCAGCTGTTCGGCGGGTGTCAGCCCGTCGTCCGACGGGGTGGTGTTGCCGGTCTGGGCCAGTTCGCGCAGGCCCGCGACGCGCACGGTGTAGAACTCATCCAGGTTGGACGCGGAGATGGACAGGAACCGCAGACGTTCCAGCAGGGGCACGCGGGGGTTTTCGGCCTCTTCCAGCACACGCCAGTTGAACCCCAGCCAGCTCAGCTCTCGGTTGTGGAAACGGGCCGGGCTGTTGAGGTCAATCTCGGGAAGCTCGGTGGCCGGCGGAATCGGGGTGTGGAGGAAATCTGCCTGTGTCATGGCGCTGCTTATCATTCTTCGCTGTAACTCATTTGTGACGGTCAGTCTGCGCCATCGGGCAGGTCATCGACAATGGCGCGCAACGCCTCACGGGCCTTGGCGCGGGTGGCGCCACGGCGCGTGGCCATGGCGCGGCGGTCGATCTCTGCCACAACGCGGCGCGCGGCATCGAAACTGCGCGGCATGTGGCGCAGCAGATAGGGCACCACATCCGGCGCGGGCAGGCTGTGGCGTTCGGCAAACAGCTTGACCAGCACCGCCGCCAGCAAGCCGTCATCGGGCGGGTCCAGCCGTGCGGTCGCGCCCGCCTGCACCCGGCTGAGCAGATCCGGCAGGGTCAGCCCCCAGTCCGGGACGGGTGCGCGGGCGGTCATCATCACCGGCATCCGCGCCTCTCGGGCGAGGTTGAGCATGTGGAACAGCGCGCGTTCCCCGGTGGGCTGCCCGGCGATCTGCGGCGCATCCTCCACGCACAGCGGCGCTTGGGCCAGCGCGGGCAGATCCGCCTGCGGCAGATCCCGCGCGGGCAGGATTGCCGCGCCAGAGACCTGCGCCCAGACATGCGCCAGATGCGTCTTGCCCGCGCCCGCCGGGCCACACAGCACCATGCGCCCGGCGGACCAGTTGGCAAAATCGTCAATGGCGGCCAGGGCCAGCGCATTGGCGGGGGCCACGAAAAAATCCTCTCGCCCCAGGGCCAGGCGCCGGGGCAGGTCCAGGGGCAACTGCTGCGTCATGCTCAGCCCCGGTTCCGGCCCGAAAGGCCCTGATACAGCCGCCCGCGTTTGTATTGCGCCACGGCAAAGCGGGTCAGCACGCCGAGGCTGGCCGCCACGGGCACGGCCACCAGCAGGCCGATGAAGCCAAAGATCGCCCCGAACACGGACAGCGACAGGATCAACCACACCGGGTGCAGCCCCACGGAAGAGCCGACAAGCCGGGGCGTCAGGATGTTGCCCTCGACAATCTGGCCCACCTGGAAAATCGCGGCCACGGCGATGATCCACGGCCAGTCCCCCCAGAACTGGAACAGCGCCAGCCCCACCGCCAGCGCCCCGCCGACAATGGCGCCCAGATAGGGGATGAAGGTCAGCAGCCCCGCCACGACCCCCACGACCAGTCCGTATTGCAGCCCCACCAGCCACAGCCCAACGGCGTAGAACACGCCCAGGATCATGCAGACCGTGCCCATGCCCCGGATGAAGCCCGCCAGCGTCGCGTCCACCTCTGCCGCCAGTTGGCGGATCACGGGCGCGTGATCCCGCGGCAGCAGATCATCGATGCGGGCCACCATGTTGTCCCAGTCCAGCAGCATGTAGACCGCCACGACCGGCACGATCAGCATCAGCATCACCACGTTCAGCAGGCCCAGCGCAGAGTTCAGCACCGAATTCAGCAGCGCCGCCCCCTTGGCGCGGATGGTCTCGCCCAGCGTGGTCAGGCTGTCGGCCAGCACGTCGTTGCCCTCCATCGCCGCGGGGAAGGCGGCAGACAGCCACTCCACCAGATCGCGCAGCAATTCCGGCGCCACGTTGAACAGCGCGATGGACTGGCGGATCAGGCTGGGCACCACCAGCAGCGCCATCACCACGGCCACACAGATCATGCCCACCGTGATGATCGCCGTTGCCGCGGTGCGCGACGCGCCCGCGCGTTCCAGCCGGTCCGCCACGGGATCCAGGAAATAGGCAATGGCCCCGCCCAGCACGAAGGGCAGCAGCACATCGCCCAGGAACCAGAGCACGGCCAAGAACACCGCCGCCGCGATGCCCCAGTATTTTGCCTGCACTTCAACCGGTAGGGCCATGGGTTCTCCTGTCTGGGTCTTTGTGGCGGCTTTGGCGCCCTGGTGCAAGCGCGGCAGGACCCGCTCTCTTGCCCCTTAGATCATGCTGGCGTAACACCTGCGCGACCCAGATCGGAGAGCCACCATGCGCCTGTCCCGCTATTTCCTGCCCGTGCTGAAGGAAACCCCCGCCGACGCCCAGATTGTCAGCCACCGGCTGATGCTGCGGGCGGGCATGATCAAACAGGCCTCCGCCGGGATCTATTCCTGGCTGCCGCTGGGGTTCAAGGTGCTCAAGCGGCTGGAACAGATCGTGCATGAGGAGCAGATTCGCGCCGGCCACATCCCCATGCTGATGCCCACGCTGCAATCGGCGGAGCTGTGGCGGGAATCCGGCCGCTATGACGATTACGGCCAGGAAATGCTGCGCATCAAGGACCGCCATGACCGCGACATGCTGTATGGCCCCACCAATGAGGAGATGATCACCGACATCTTCCGCAGCCATGTGGGCAGCTACAAGGATCTGCCGCTGACGCTGTATCATGTGCAGTGGAAGTTCCGCGATGAAATCCGCCCCCGCTTCGGCGTGATGCGCGGGCGTGAATTCTACATGAAGGACGGCTATACCTTTGACCTGACGAAGGAAGACGCCCTGCACGCCTACAACCGCCACCTGGTCAGCTATCTGCGCACCTATGAACGCATGGGCCTGCAGGCGATCCCCATGCGCGCGGATGGCGGCCCCATCGGCGGCGACTACACCCATGAATTCCTGGTGCTGGCCGAAACCGGCGAATCAGAAGTGTTCTACGATGCCGAGATCACGGACCTGACCTTCGGCTCGCGTGAGATCGACTATGATTCGGTGGACGCCTGCCAGGCCGTGCTGGAGGAGTTCACCTCCCGCTATGCGCGCACCGACGAAACCCATGACGAGGCGCTGTTCAACGCCATCCCCGAAGACCGCCGCCGCAGCGCGCGCGGCATCGAGGTGGGGCAGATCTTCTACTTCGGCACCAAGTATTCCGAGGCTATGGGCGCCGTTGTCGATGACGGCAAGGGCAACAAGGTGCCGGTGCACATGGGCAGCCACGGGATCGGCGTCAGCCGCCTGATCGGCGCCATCATCGAGGCCAACCACGATGAGGCCGGGATCATCTGGCCCGAAGGCGTCACCCCGTTCCATTGCGGGATCGTGAACCTGAAGCAGGGCGATGCGGAGGCGGATGCCGCCTGTGAGGCGCTCTATGCCGGGATGGTCGCCCAGGGGCTGGAGCCGCTCTATGATGACCGCACTGAACGCGCCGGCGGCAAGTTCGCCACGATGGACCTGATCGGCCTGCCCTGGCGCATCACCGTCGGCCCGCGCGGGCTGAAAAACGGCGTGGTGGAACTCACCTCCCGCCGCACGGGCGAGAGTGAGGAGCTGAGCCCGGACGCCGCGCTGGCGCGCATCGCCCAGATCTACAGCACCGCCGCCTGATCCCTCCGCCCCGGCCCACGGGCCGGGGCCTTGCCCAGGGGCGCGGCGCTATTCCGCGGCCTCGGCCAGGGGCAGGCCGCCGATCTGCGCCAGCAGCCGCACAATCCGCTCCACCCCCTCGCCATGGCGCAGGGCGGCAAAGACGAAGGGCCGCTCGCCCCGCATCCGGGTGGCGTCCCGCTCCATGACCTGCAACGAGGCGCCGACATGGGGCGCAAGGTCCGTCTTGTTGATGACCAGAATGTCCGAGCGCGTGATCGCCGGCCCGCCCTTGCGGGGGATCTCCTCTCCGGCGGCGACATCGATCACATAGATCGTCACATCGGCCAGTTCCGGGCTGAAGGTGGCGGACAGGTTGTCGCCCCCCGATTCGATCAGGATCAGATCCAGCCCCGGAATGGCCGCGTTCAGCTCCGCGATGGCGGCCAGGTTGATGCTGGCGTCTTCGCGGATGGCGGTATGCGGGCAGCCGCCGGTTTCCACCCCGCGGATCCGCTCCAGCGGCAGCACCTGGCGGCGCATCAGCTCCTCGGCGTCTTCCTGGGTGTAGATGTCATTGGTGACAACGGCCATGGACAGCCGGTCGCGCAGCGCAAGGCACAGCGCGGCGGTCAGCGTGGTCTTGCCGGCGCCCACCGGGCCGCCAAGCCCCACGCGCAAGGGTCCGTTGGGTGAGGTCATGGGTCTGGCTCCTTCAGGACATGTAGGTTTTGGAATAAAGGCCCGCGTGGCGCTGGCCGAACACATCCGCCAGCGGGGTGAACCCGCCCAGATCGTCAGGCGGCGCGCAGGCGGCCTCGCGCGCGACATCCGCGCAGCCGGGCGAGAGCACCGAGAGGATGCGCTGCCCGTCGCTCTGCCCCAGGGGCACGATCCGCACCGCGGCCGAGACCTGCGCCGACAGCGCCGCCTGC
>CBFHYV010000060.1:0-13386 GCA_965660085.1 uncultured Paracoccaceae bacterium | reverse complement strand
TGGCCATCTGCGCGAGGTTCACCCGCTGCTGTGGGCGGACGGGGCGGATCATTTGCGCATGTGCGCCCGCCTGCCCGAAGACCGCGCCGGCCAGAAACGCGGCCGCGTCCGCGCGCTTTCAGTGCTGTCCGATTATTTCGAGCCGCATTTCCAGGCCGGCAAGCGCGTGGTGTTTGACCGAAACGGTCTGCGCTTTGTCGATGCGGGCTGAACAGGCGCCGTCGACCCTTGCCGAGCCTGTGCCGCTGACTTAGAACCGCGGGCGTTGCTGACACGAGGACGCCATGCTGGATCTGAGCTTTGAGACCCCGAAACCCAAGGTCATCGCCGGGGCGAAACATGACTGGGAACTGGTGATCGGCATGGAGGTGCACGCCCAGATCGCCTCCCGGGCCAAGCTGTTTTCCGGCGCCTCCACCGAATTCGGCGCCGAGCCGAATTCCAACGTGGCCTTCGTGGATGCGGCCATGCCGGGGATGCTGCCGGTCATCAATGAATTCTGCGTGGAACAGGCGGTGCGCACGGGCCTTGGGCTGAAGGCGCAGATCAATCTGAAATCCTCCTTCGACCGCAAGAACTACTTCTACCCCGACCTGCCGCAGGGCTATCAGATCAGCCAGCTGTATGAACCCATCGTGGGTGAGGGCGAGGTGATCGTGGACATGGAACCCGGCATCGCCCGCCGCGTGCGGATCGAACGGATCCACATTGAACAGGACGCGGGCAAATCCATCCATGACATGGACCCGGCGATGTCCTTCGTTGACCTCAACCGCACGGGCGTGGCGCTGATGGAAATTGTCAGCCGCCCGGACATCCGCGGCCCCGAAGAGGCCGCCGCCTATGTGACCAAGCTGCGCCAGATCCTGCGCTATCTGGGCACCTGTGACGGCAACATGCAAAACGGCAACCTGCGCGCGGATGTGAACGTGTCCATCTGCCGGCCCGGTGCTTATGAAAAGTATCAGGAAACGCAGGATTTCAGCCACCTGGGCACGCGCTGCGAGATCAAGAACATGAACTCCATGCGCTTTATCCAGATGGCCATCGAGTATGAGGCCCGCCGCCAGATCGCCATCGTCGAAGGTGGCGGCACGGTGGATCAGGAAACCCGCCTGTATGACCCTGACCGGAACGAGACGCGCTCCATGCGGTCCAAGGAAGAGGCGCATGACTACCGCTACTTCCCCTGCCCGGATCTGCTGCCGCTGGAGATCGAGCAAGCCTGGGTGGACGATATCGCCGCCAACCTGCCCGAACTGCCGGATGAGAAGAAGGCGCGGTTCATCAGCGCCTATGGCGTGACGGAATATGACGCCAACGTGCTGACCGCCGATCTGGAACTGGCCCGCTATTTCGAGGAATCCGTGGCCGGTGGCGATGGCAAGCGCTGCGCGAACTGGATCATCAACGAGGTTCTGGGCCGCGCCAACAAGGCCGAACTGAGCCCGCGCGACATCGCCACCCCGGAGGTGAACGCGGAAATCCTGGGCATGGTGGGCCGGGATGAGATCAGCACCAAGGTGGCCAAGGATGTGCTGGAAATGCACATCGAAACCGGCCGCGCCCCGGCAGAGATCGTGGAGGCCGAAGGGCTGAAACAGGTCACTGACACCGGCGCCATCGAGGCCGCGCTGGAAGAGATCATCGCCGCCAACCCCGCGCAGGTGGAAAAGGCCAAGCAGAACCCCAAGCTGGCGGGCTGGTTCGTGGGCCAGTTGATGAAGGCCACGGGCGGCACGGCCAACCCCAAGGTCGTCAACCAGATCGTGCAGGCACGGCTGGCGCAGTAACAACCGCCCATACAGCACGGAGGCCGGCGATGATTGAGTATGAATATACCGTGGTCCCGGCCCCCGTTGGCCCCTTTGAGCCCGTGACGCGCCGCGGCGCCAACGACCCTGAGGATCGCTTCGCGATCGAAATGGAAGGGCTGCTCAACGACATGGCCAAGGAGGGCTGGGAATACCAGTCCACCGATATCCTGTTTGAACAGTTCACCGCCGGGCTGACCGGCAAGCGTGACCCGCAGATGCGTCAGATGATGGTGTTTCGCCGGCCGCTGATGGATGTCGGCCCGGAACCCCTGGTGCGCCGCCGCCGCAGTTGGCACCGCGGCGGCAGCTGAGCCGGATCAGGCGTCCAGGTCCAGGGACAGCGCGTGGATGTCCGCCATCAGCTCTGGCCCCAGGGCATCATGCACGGCCCGGTGGCGCGCAATGCGCCCCATGCCGGCCAGTTCGGCGGCGCGCAGCCGCACGTGGAAATGGCTGCCGCCGCCTTCACGATAGCCTGAATGGCCCCGGTGACGTTCACTGTCGTCGCGCACGCGCAGCTCGGTCATCTGAAACCGCGCGCTCAGTTTCTGCTCTATCTCTGCGGCATTTGCCATTTTTGCCTGTCAACCCCCTACAACATTGCGTCAGTCAGTCTAAACTCCGGCGTCCGAGTCGAAAAGGTGTTCCCATGACCAAAGATGATCCCTTTGGGTTCGACATGTCCGTGAAGTCGGCCAAGAAGAAGAAACCTCGCGGCCGCCGCGGGATGACCGGCGAATCCGAGACATCGACCCGCGTATGCGACCATGACGGATGCGAGGAAGCCGGCAAGTTCCGCGCGCCCAAGGCCCCGGACGTGCTGGATGACTATTTCTGGTTCTGCAAGGACCATGTGCGCGAATACAACGCCAAGTGGAGCTTCTTCGACGGCAAGACAGAGGCCGAGATGAACGCCCAGGCCAGCAAGGACAAGGTCTGGGACCGCCAGACCAAGGATTTCCGCGACCCCGAATCGCGTGCCTGGGCCCGGCTGGGCATCGAGGATCCCCACCAGGTGCTGGGCGACAATGCCACGCGCAACCCGGGCAAGGCCGCCACCGGCGCCATCAGCCGCCGCCTGCCCCCCACCGAACGCCGCGCGATCGAGATCCTGGACGCCAAGGAAACCTGGTCAAAGGCCGAGGTGCGTAAGGCCTACAAGGCGCTGATCAAGGTGTTGCACCCGGACATGAACGGCGGCGACCGCAGCCAGGAAGAACAGCTGCAACAGGTCGTCTGGGCCTGGGACCAGATCAAGGACAGCCGCAACTTCAAGTGACGCGGCGCAGTGTGGCACCGGGCCTTGCGGTGACCGCAGGAATGATGCACCAACACCCGGCAAATGGCCGAGCAGCGAGGTTGAAGACATGGCGTCCGACGAGATCGACATCAACGCGAAACCCACCGAGGAAATCTCCGTTCGCGAGGTGTTCGGGATCGACACGGACATGGTTGTCCATGGGTTCCCCGAGCGCACGGATCGCGTGCCCGATGAGGACAGCACCTACAAGTTCGATCCTGACACGACGCTGGCGATCCTGGCCGGGTTCCACCGCAACCGTCGGGTGATGGTGCAGGGCTATCACGGCACCGGCAAATCCACCCATATCGAACAGATCGCCAGCCGCCTGAACTGGCCCTGCGTGCGCGTCAACCTGGACAGCCACATCAGCCGGATCGACCTGATCGGCAAGGATGCGATCAAGCTGCGCGACGGCAAGCAGATCACCGAATTCCAGGAAGGCATCCTGCCCTGGGCGCTGCGCACCCCCACCGCCATCGTCTTTGACGAATATGACGCGGGCCGCGCCGATGTGATGTTCGTGATCCAACGGGTTCTGGAAACCGATGGCAAGCTGACGCTGCTGGACCAGAACAAGGTCATCACGCCGCACAAGTATTTCCGCATCTTCGCCACGGCCAACACCGTGGGCCTGGGCGACACCACGGGCCTGTATCACGGCACGCAGCAGATCAACCAAGGCCAGATGGACCGCTGGTCCCTTGTGGCCACGCTGAACTACCTGTCCATCGATGCAGAGACATCCATCGTTCTGTCCAAGGCGCCGCATTACAATTCCGAAAAAGGCCGCAAGACCATCCGCCAGATGGTCACCGTGGCCGATTTCACGCGCCGCGCCTTCATGAACGGCGAACTCAGCACCGTGATGAGCCCGCGCACCGTGATCGCCTGGGCCCAAAACGCCGAGATCTTCCGCAACGTGGGCTATGCCTTCCGCGTCAGCTTCCTCAACAAATGTGACGAGCTGGAGCGCCAGACCGTGGCGGAGTTCTATCAGCGCTGCTTCAATGAGGAGTTGCCCGAAAGCGCCGCAAGCCTCAGCCTGCAATAAACACGCGCGGCGGGCCTGCCCCGCCGCCTGTATCCAGGAGAGGTCTCATGGTGAAATCCACGGACAACCCCGCCGACCCGTTCAAGAAGGCCCTGGCCGACGCCACCAAGGTGATGGCCGATGACCCGGAGCTGACGGTCAGCTATTCGGTCGATCCCGCCGGCATCTCGGGCGATGCCATGCGCCTGCCCCAGGTCAGCCGCCGCATGACCCGTGAAGAGGTTATGCTGGCGCGTGGCACAGCGGATGCGCTGGCCCTGCACCGGCGCTATCATGATGGCGCGACCCACAGCCGCTATGCCCCGCAGGGCGAAATGGCGCGCGAGCTGTATGAGGCGATGGAAACCGCCCGTTGCGAGGCCATGGGCGCGCGGGACATGCCCGGCACCGCCGGCAATGTGGACGCCAAGATCGCCCATGACGCGCGGCGCAAAGGCTATGACCAGATCACCCAGTCCAGCGAGGCCCCCCTGGCCGCCGCCGCAGGCTATCTTGTGCGCCACCTGGCCACGGGGCGCGAGATGCCCAGCGGCGCCGCGAATGTCATGGAGCTGTGGCGCGGCTTCATCGAACAGCAGGCCGGCGAAACGCTGGCCGATATCGACGCCTTGCTGTCTGACCAGGCGGGCTTTGCCAAGCTGACCCGCCGCGTGATCTCGGACCTCGGCTATGGCGATCAGCTGGGCGATGACCCCGATGAGCTGGACGACGACAGCGAGAGCGAGGCCCAGGACGGCGCCGACGACGACCAGCAGCCCGACAGCACCGGCCAGGACGACGACCAGCAGGACGAGGACGCCGAAGCCAGCCCCGAGCAAAGCCAAGAGCAGACCCAGGACGAAAGCCAGGCGCAGGTCTCCATGGATGAGGCGGCCGAGCAGGAAATGGGCGAAGAGGTGGAGATGCCCGATGGCGAGGCCCCGCTGGAGCCGCCGCCCCCCGCGCCCGTGTCCGATGCCGACCCGGATTACCAGGTGTTCACCACCGATTTCGACGAAGAGATCCGCGCCGAGGATCTGGCAGAGCCCGTGGAGCTGGAACGCCTGCGCGCCTATCTGGACCAACAGCTGGAGCCGCTGAAAGGCGCGGTCTCTCGTCTGGCCAACAAGCTGCAGCGCCGGTTGCAGGCGCAACAGAACCGCAGCTGGGAATTCGACCTCGAAGAGGGGATGCTGGATGCCGGGCGGCTGGCGCGTGTGGTGGCCAACCCCACCACCCCGCTGTCCTTCAAGGTGGAAAAGGATACCGAGTTCCGCGACACGGTGGTGACCCTGTTGCTGGACAATTCCGGGTCCATGCGGGGGCGGCCGATCTCCATCGCCGCGATCTGCGCGGATGTTCTGGCGCGCACGCTGGAACGCTGCAACGTCAAGGTCGAGATCCTGGGCTTCACCACCCGCGCCTGGAAGGGCGGCCAAAGCCGCGAAACCTGGCTGAACGGCGGGCGCGTGCAACAGCCCGGACGCCTGAATGACCTGCGCCACATCATCTACAAATCCGCGGACGCCCCCTGGCGGCGCACGCGCCCCAACCTGGGCCTGATGATGAAGGAAGGCCTGCTGAAGGAAAACATCGACGGCGAGGCGCTGGAATGGGCGCATCGGCGGCTGGCCGGGCGGCCAGAGGCGCGCAAGATCCTGATGGTGATTTCCGATGGCGCCCCGGTGGATGACAGCACGCTGAGCGTGAACCCGGCGAATTTCCTGGAAAAGCACCTGCGGGACGTGATCGCCATGGTGGAACGGCGCAGGCAGGTGGAATTGCTGGCCATCGGCATCGGCCATGACGTGACCCGCTATTATGACCGCGCGGTCACGATCACGGATGTCGAACAGCTGGCCGGGGCCATGACCGAACAGCTTGCCTCGCTGTTTGACAGTGACCCACGGGCACGGGCGCGGGTATTGGGCATGTCCCGCGCCTCCTGACACGGAGGACATGCGATGTTCCAAGGCTTTGACGAAACAGCCGACCCGCAGGCCGGTCCCGCGCGGCTGGCCGCGCTGCGCGGCGCCATGGCCGCGCAGGGGCTGGATGGCTTCATCGTGCCCCGCGCCGATGCCCACCAGGGCGAATATGTGGCCGCGCGGGATGAACGCCTGGCCTGGCTGACGGGCTTTACCGGATCGGCGGGATATTGCGTGGCGCTGATGGACCATGCCGGCGTGTTCGTGGACAGCCGCTATCGCGTGCAGGTCCGCGCCCAGGTGGCCGATGTGTTCACCCCAGTGGACTGGCCCGAAACCGGCCTGGCAGACTGGATCTGCGCCCACAGCCCGGAAACCGCGCGCATCGGCTTTGACCCGTGGTTGATGCCCATGCAGCAGCGGCGTGACCTGGCCCAGCGGCTGGGCGGGCGGACGCTTGTGCCCTGCGCCAATCCGGTGGACGCCATCTGGGACGACCAGCCCGCGCCCCCCTTGGGCGCGGTAGAGGCGTATCCGCAGGCCCTGTCCGGCGAAAGCCGCGAAGACAGGATTGCCCGGATCGCCGCTGCGCTGGGCGAGTGCCACAGCGTTGTGCTGAGCCTGCCGGACAGCATCGCCTGGCTGACCAACATTCGCGGCAGCGACGTGGCCCATACGCCGATTGCCCATGGCTTTGCCATCCTGCACGCCGCGGGCCGGGTGGATCTGTTCATGGAGCCTGCCAAATGCGCCGGTCTGGACCTGGGCGCGCATGTGACCGTGCAGCCGCCTGCCGCGTTTCTGACCGCACTGGCGCAGCTGGACGGGCCCGTGATGCTGGACCCGGCCAGCACGCCCGTGGCCGTGGCCGATGCGCTGGCCGATGCGGCGATCCCCGTGCAAGAGGCCGCCGACCCCTGCCAGATGCCCAAGGCCTGCAAGACGGATGTGGAGCTTGCCGGCAGCCGCGCCGCGCATCTGCGCGACGGGGCCGCCGTGGCGCGGCTGCTGTCCTGGGTGCAGGCCCAGGCGCCCGGCAGCTTCAGCGAGATTGACGTTGTCACGCGGCTGGAATCCGAACGCCGCGCCACCAATGCCCTGCGCGACATCAGCTTTGACACCATCAGCGGCGCGGGGCCAAACGGGGCCATCGTGCATTACCGCGTCACCCATGCCAGCAACCGCCGCGTGCAAGACGGGGATCTGTTGTTGCTGGACAGCGGCGGGCAATATCTGGACGGCACCACCGACATCACCCGCACACTGTCCATCGGGCAAGTGGGTGAGGAAGAGCGGCGCTGCTTCACGCTGGTGCTCAAGGGGCTGATCGCGCTGTCCTCCATGCGCTGGCCCGCCGGGCTGACCGGGCGTGACCTGGACGCCTTCGCCCGCGCGCCGCTGTGGCAGGCCGGGCTGGATTACGGGCATGGCACGGGCCACGGCGTGGGCGCCTATCTCAGCGTCCATGAAGGGCCACAGCGCCTGGCCCGCAGCGGCACGGTGGCGCTGGAACCCGGCATGATCCTGTCGATCGAGCCTGGCTTCTACCGCGAGGGCGCCTTTGGCATCCGTATTGAAAACCTTGCGGCCGTGCGCCCCGCGCCCGCGCTGCCGGGACAGACGGTGGGGCAGATGCTGTGCTTTGAAACGCTGACCTTCGCGCCCATAGACCGGCGCCTGATTGATCCAGCCCTGCTGAGCCAGACAGAGCGCGCCTGGCTGGATGCCTATCACGCGCAGGTCCTGGCAAAACTCTCGCCCGCGCTGCCGCCCGAGGTGCAGGACTGGCTGCGGCAGGCCTGCGCCCCCCTTTGACGTTTACCTGTTACATTCAGCATGTCATAAGCACGGGAAGCTAAAGGATGACCGTGATGACAACAGCAGTATCTCTCTCCCCAGCCGGGGGCACCTGGGTGGTGCGTGCCGGTGGGGCCGTGATCGGCGAAAGCACAAACGCCATGTCCCTGATCGAGGGCAACCTGCCGCCGGTGATCTATTTTCCGCGCGCCGACATGGCCATGGCCTTTCTTGAGCCGACAGGCAGCCGCACGGCCTGCCCCCATAAGGGCGAGGCAAACTATTTCTCCATCGTCACGAAATCCAAGACACTGGCGGATGCCGCATGGTCCTACGAAAACCCGAAGGATGATCTGGCGGGCATCGCGGGCCATCTGGCGTTCTATGTCGGGCCGGATGTGACGGTCGAACAGCTCTGACCATTGCGCCCGGCGCCCCATTCATCTGGCGGTTGACCATCGGTTGACCGGCCTGGGAGGGCGTGAACAGCCAGGACCCGGCCCATAGCGCCCTTCGGGCCGGATCAGCCCGTTGACGCAAGGGGCGCACTGACCTCTGCCGGGAATTCCACCGACAGGCGCGTGCCACCAGGGCCAGAGGTCAGCTCCAACCGCCCGCCAAGCTTTGCCGCCGCGCTGTGCATCACCCGCTGGCCCAGGCCAGATCCCGCCTGCAGCCGGTGCGGGGCGCAGCCCACGCCGGTGTCCCAGGCCTCCAGCCGCATCCGGCCCTGCCCCACGATATCCATGCGCACACAGACCTGCCCGGTCTCCCGCTGCGCGAACCCGTGTTTGAACGCGTTTGCGGTAAATTCATTCACGATCACGCCGATATTGGCCATCACGTCCTGCGGCACCGTCACCGGCGGTGCAAAGGCGCTGACCGTCACGCCGCCGGGGGCCAGATGCTGCAAATCCTTGGCAAGGGTGGTCAGATAGGCGGCAAGCGGCAGGCCATCCCTGCCGCCGGCGCGATACAGATGCTCATGCAACCGCGCCACCGCCTGAACCCCCTGCCCTACGTCCTGCAGGATCCGGGTGACATCGGGCGTGGGGTGGCGCCGGGCCGACAGGCGCAGCATCGACACCACCGATTGCAGGGAATTCTTGACCCGATGATCCGCCTCCAGCCGCAGCGCCTCAGCCTCTTGCAGGGCGCGGGTCAGCGTCAGATGGGATACGACCTGCCGCGCCATCACCAGCAAACCTTCGCGCTGCGTCGCATCCAGGCGGCGGGGGGTGTGGTCCAGCACGCACAGGCTGCCCAGCGGCACACCGGCATCATCCCGCAGCACGGCGCCCGCGTAGAACCGCAGGTTGGGGGCGTTGCAGCAGATCGCCATGTCGCGGCTGCGCGGGTCCTCCAGCGTGTCGGGGATTTCCAGCAAGCTGTCCTCGAACAGGGCATGGGCGCAGATGGAGTTTTCCAGCCCGTAGCTGCGCAGACCCAGCCCCTGCTCCGCAAGGTTGATCTGCTGCTCCGTGTCGATCACGCCGATCATGGCCACAGGCGCCGCGCACAGCCGCGCGGCAAAGGCCACGATATCGTCCAGCCGCGCGTCCCACGAGGGGCTCAAGGCGCCGAAATAGGCCAGGCTGCGCAGGCGCGCGGCCTCCTGGGGATGTGTTTCAGCCAGCATGAGACCTCCGATCCGCCTGTGGAATGACGTCTTTCCTTTGCGAAACAGTTAATTGCGGCGCGGCCCGCGTCCAGCTCAGCTGTGCTCTTCTTCGGCCGTGGCGGCCAGCGCCCGGTTATAGGCCTTCAGCGCGTCCAGGTAGTACAGCACGCCGATGAATTCCTGCCCAACCCCATCCGGGCCGGGCCGGGTCACGGGCAGATAGCTGACGCCGGAGCTTTCAAACAGCGGCATGGCAATTTCCAGCGTCACATGGCTTTTGACCAGCAGGCCCTTTTCAATCATGGCCAGGCAGTCCTCGGATACCTCAGGCGGCTGGTCGGTGGGCGCGCGCATCACGCCCTGCACCCGGAACATCGCCAGCAGATAGGCCTGCGGCCCGGCGGCCAGATGGACATTGCGCCGCTCCAGCTGCGTCAGGAAAAAGCTGCGGTCCACCAGCCGGGACGCCAGCGCCGTGGACATGGACACGCAGACCATCACCGCAAGCCCCGTCTGCCAGTCGCCCGTCAGTTCGAACACGATCAGCGTGGTGGAAATCGGCGCGCCCAGCACCGCCGCAGCCACGGCCCCCATGCCCGCCAGGGCGTATAGCGTATTGGCCCCCGACACCTCCGGGAACAGGCCCGTGGCCACGGTGCCAAAGGCCAGGCCCGTCAGCGCCCCCACCATCAGCGAGGGCGAAAACACCCCGCCGCCCATCCGCCCGGCCACGGTGATGGCCACGGCCGCAACCTTGACCATGGCAAACAGCACCGCGGACCACAGCACCAGCGATCCGGTCAGCGCCAGGGAGGTGGTTTCATAGCCCACCCCGATGATATGGGGGAATGGCACCGCCAACGCGCCCAGCAGGATGCCCGCCACCGCCGGCCGCCCCCAGCGGGGGATGTTCAGCCGGGTCTGGATGGCATTGCCCAGATCATCCGCCCAGAAGATCGCGCGCATCATGATGACCGCCACCAGCCCGCAGACCAGCCCAAGGATCAGATAGGCCGGAAGCTCCAGGTAGAATTCCAGCGGGCTGTGGCTGGACAGGCGAAATTCCGTCACATCGCCAAAGACCAGCCGGTTGATGACCGTTCCCGCGGCCGAGGCGATGACGATGGGCGCAAAGGCATGCAGCGCGAAATGCCTCAGCACCACCTCCAGCGCAAACAGCGCGCCGGCAATCGGCGCGTTGAAACTGGCCGACACCGCCGCCGCCACGGCGCATCCCAGCAGATCCCGCCCGGTGATGCCATCCACCCGCAGCAGGTTGGACACATAGCTGGACATCAGCGCGGCCATATGCACCACCGGCCCCTCGCGCCCGGTGCTGCCGCCAGTGGACAGGGTGATCCAGGAACACAGGGCCGAGGCCAGCCCGGCCTTCTTTTCCACTCGCCCATCGTTGAGCGCCGCGCCCTCGATCACGTCTGCCACGGACCGCACGCGGCCATCAGGCGTGAAATTTTGCAGGATCACCCCCACAACCGCGCCCCCCAGCGCCGGGATCAGCATCACCCAATACCACGGCAGCGTCTGTGCGAAACTGTGCAGCAGGTGGACATCATCCGTGCCATAGAGCGTGGATTGTAGCCATTCGATGGCCATGCGGAACACCACCGCCACCAGCCCCGCAGCCCCCCCAACCGCCAGCGAGACGAACCAGAACCTCACCTGCCCCAGCGTATGGTGGCGCATCATGTCCCAGCCCGGGGCCTGCGCCGCGTCCCCGGCGGCGGCCGGGCGGAACAGCGCACGAAGCGCGGGTGGGATCAATCGGGCCATGTGAGAGACGGGTTTCCTGAACGGCGGGTCGGCTGTAAGACAACCCAAACCGCAGGAGGACCCCCCAATGGCGATTTCAGCCGTCATCGATATGCTGCGCCCCGTGTTAGCCGACCGGATCAGCACCTCCAACAGTGTTCTGCAGGCCCATGCCACATCCGAGAGCCACTTTGCCCCTGCACCCCCGCAGGCCGTGGCCTTTCCGCGCAACACGGCAGAGGTGCAGCAGATCGTGCAGGCCTGCGCGGCCCATGGCGTGCCAGTGGTCGGCTGGGGCGCCGGCACCTCGCTGGAGGCGCAGGCGCTGGCCACCCATGGTGGGCTGGTGGTGGATTTCTCGGAAATGACGGCCATCCGTGACCTCTCTGCCGCGGATATGACCGTGCGCGTGCAGCCCGGCCTGACCCGAGAGGCGCTGAACACGGAATTGCGCACCACGGGACTGTTCTTTCCGGTCGATCCCGGTGCCAATGCCAGCATCGGCGGCATGGCGGCCACGCGGGCCAGCGGCACCACCGCCGTGCGCTATGGCACCATGCGGGACAACGTTCTGGGGCTGGAGGTCGTGCTGGCCGATGGCCGCGTCATCCGCACCGGCACCGCCGCCCGCAAGACATCCGCGGGCTATGACCTGACGGCGCTGTTCGTCGGCTCTGAAGGCACGCTGGGCCTGGTCACGGAACTGACGCTGCGCCTGCATGGCCAGCCCGAAAGCGTGGCCGCGGCGGTCTGCGCCTTCGCCAATATGGGTCAGGCCGTGCAGGCGGTGATGGAGACCATCCAAAGCGGCATTCCCATGGCCCGGATCGAATTCGTGGATGAGGCGACGGTGGCGGCCTTCAACGCCCATGCTGGCGAAACCCTGCCCTTGATGCCGCATCTGATGATCGAATTTCACGGCAGCGACGCCGGCGTGGCCGAAACCGCCGCGCGGTTTGGCGAGATCGCGGCGGACAACGGCGGCGCAGGCTTCCGCTGGGCCACGCGGGAGGAAGACCGCCGCGCGCTCTGGGCCATGCGCCACGGGGCCTATTACGCGGTGCTGGCCTCGCGCCGGGGCGCGCGTGCGCTGGTCACCGATATCTGCGTGCCCATTTCGCGCTTGGCGGAGGCGGTGGAACATACCCGCGCCGATATTGCCGCCAGCCCCATCCCCGGCCCGATCCTGGGCCATGTGGGCGATGGCAACTTTCACGCCATCCTGCTGATTGACCCGGACAGCGCCGCCGAACGCGCCGCCGCGCAGGACCTGTCACACCGCATGGTGGAACGCGCCCTGGCGCTTGGCGGCACCTGCACGGGCGAACATGGGGTGGGCACGGGCAAGCTGGCCTATATGGCGCAGGAACATGGCGCGGCCTGGCAAGTGATGGGCACGCTGAAACAGGCGCTGGACCCGGCGGGCTTAATGAACCCCGGCAAGCTGGTGCCGCAGGGCTAGGCGGATCAGTCCGCGCTGGCCGCCCGCCAGCCGCGGAAAACGGCCCTAACCGCCCAGCAAGGCGCGCGCGGCGGCGCGGGCCTCGGCGGTGATGGTGTCCCCCGCCAGCATGCGGGCGATCTCTTCCTCCCGGGCATCGGGCGACAGCGGCGTGACGCGCGACAGGGTCTGATCCTGTTCCACCTGCTTGGACACCCGCCAATGGTGCCCCCCCAGCGCCGCCACCTGCGGCGAATGGGTGACAACCAGCACCTGTCCGCCGCTGGCTAGCGCCAGCAGACGCCGCCCCACGGCATCCGCCGTGGCCCCGCCCACGCCGCGGTCGATCTCGTCAAAGATCATGGTGCGCCCGGCATTGCTGGCCTGCGTCAGGCAGACCTTCAGCGCCAGCAGAAACCGGCTGAGCTCGCCCCCGGAGGCGATGCGGTTCAGCGGGCCGGCGGGGGCGCCGGGGTTGGTGGCCACGGTGAAGGCCACGGTATCCGCGCCCTCCGGCCCTGCGGTGGCGGAGGTCACATCGGTGCTGAACACCGCGCGTTCCATCTTCAGGGGCGCAAGCTCGGCGGCCATGGCGGCATCCAGGCGCGCGGCGGCCTCTGTCCGTTTGCCGGTCAGCGCGGCGCAGGCGGCCTGGTGCGTTGCTTCGGCCTCGGCCACG
>CBFHYV010000059.1:0-13452 GCA_965660085.1 uncultured Paracoccaceae bacterium | reverse complement strand
TGTGGCCGTTCCGGCGGCGCTGGCCGGCGGGGTGATGCAGGTGAACCTGCTGGTGGGCCAGCAAGTGGCCAGCCATTTTGACCGCGCGGTGGGCTGGCTTTATGCGGCGGACAGGCTCTATCAGCTGCCGCTGGGCGTTGTGGGCATCGCGGTGGGCATCGTGCTGTTGCCGGACCTGTCACGCCGCCTGCAGGCGCGGGACGACACCGGCGCGCGCAATGCCTTTTCCCGCGCGGGCGAGCTGTCATTGGCGCTGACGGTTCCGGCGGCGGCGGCGCTGGTGGCCGTGCCGCTGCCCCTGGTCTCGGTGCTGTATGAACGGGGCGCGACCACGGCGCAGGACAGTGCCGCCATCGCGCTGGCCGTGGCGATCTATGGCCTGGGGCTGCCGGCCTTCGTGCTGCAAAAGGTCTTGCAGCCGCTGTTTTTCGCGCGTGAGGACACGCGCAGCCCGTTCCGGTTTGCCCTTTGGGCGATGGCGATCAACGCGGTGGTGGCCATTGGCCTTGCGCCCTTCGTGGGCTGGACCGCCAGCGCCATCGGCACCACCGTCGCGGGCTGGACAATGGTGTGGCAACTGGCCCGGGGAGCGCGCGGCATGGGCCAGGTGGCGCGGTTTGACGCGCGCTTTGGTCAGCGGGTGCTGCGGATCTGCCTGGCCTCCGCCATCATGGCGGCGGCGCTGGTGGGCGCGGTCCAGGGCATGGGCGGGCTGCTGTTCGCGCCGGGCTGGCGCTATCCGGCGCTGATGGTGCTGATCCTGTGGGGAGGGCTGGTCTATGGGCTGGCCGGGCAGGCCGTGGGCGCCTTTGGCCTGGCGGAACTGCGCGGCGCGCTGTCCCGGCGCCGGGGCTGATCAATCCCGGCGCAGCTTTTCCAGCATGCGGGCAAGACCGCCGGGCACCAACAGCAGACACAGCGCAAAGCCCGCGCAGAACCCGGCAAGATCGGCCACCCAGCTGAGATCCCCGCCAAGGATGACCGCAAACAGCAGCTGGATGCCCATCAGCACACCAATCAGGCTGAAGGCCCGCGCCTGCTGCGCCCCCATCTGCCCCAGCCGCAGCCACAGCAGGTCGGTAAAGCCGCCGATCAGGCCATAGACCGGCGGAAAGGCCCCGAACAGCGGCGCCGAAGCCCCAGTGGCCGCATAGGCCAGCGCCGCCACCACGCCAGAGCCGGAAAACAGCGCCAGCGTGCGCAGACCGCCCAGAACCTCGCCCACGATCTTGCCAAGGGCCAGCAACATGACCCCCGCGAACAGCGCATGGGTGAACCCGCCGTGCACGAACGGATAGCTGAAAAAGCGGATCACATGCGCCATGGGCGTCTGCCCGGTTTCCAGCATCCAGGCAAGGATCTGCCCGGAAAAGGCATAGTCCTGCACCGCATCCAGCCGCCAGCCCACGGCCTGCGGCCCGCCAAGCAGGCCGCGCGCACCCAGGGCAAAGGCAGCCTCAACCCCCACAATCACCAGAAACAGCGCCGCCACGACGGGCGGCAGGGGGTTGACCGCGGGCGGCGGGGCATCGGGGCGGGCGGGTTGGGGCATTGGCGTTTCCTTGACGGCATCTGGTGGCAGACGTAAGCCACCCCCAACGATAATTCCAGACGGAGAGTTCATATGACAGAGGGGGTCCAAACCTCTCCCGCTGCCGGGTTCACCCCGCGGGTCTTTTCCGGCATCCAGCCCTCAGGCGGGCTGACGCTGGGCAACTACCTTGGCGCAATGAAGCGTTTCGTGGAAATGCAGGGCCAAGGCTATCAGACGATCTACTGCATGGTCGATCTGCATGCCATCACCGTCTGGCAGGACCCAGCCAAGCTGCGACACGCCACGCGAGAGCTCTGCGCAGGCTTCATCGCCGCGGGGATCGATCCGCGCCAATCGGTGCTGTTCAACCAAAGCCAGGTGGCCGAACACGCGCAACTTGCGTGGCTGTTCAACTGCGTGGCACGGATGGGCTGGATGCAGCGCATGACCCAGTGGAAGGACAAGGCCGGCAAGAACCAGCAGAATGCCTCGCTGGGGTTGTTTGCCTATCCGGCGCTGATGGCGGCGGACATTCTTGTCTATCACGCCACCCATGTGCCCGTGGGTGAGGATCAGAAACAGCACCTGGAACTGACCCGCGACATCGCGATCAAGTTCAACAACGATTTCGGGGTGGAGTTCTTTCCCGTGACCGAACCCGTGATCGAAGGGGCCGCGACCCGCGTGATGAGCCTGCGCGACGGATCCAAGAAGATGTCCAAGTCCGACCCGTCAGACATGAGCCGCATCAACATGACCGACGATGCCGACACCATCGCCGCCAAGATCCGCAAGGCCAAGACCGACCCGGAGCCGCTGCCCTCCGAGGCCGAGGGCCTGGAAGGCCGCGCAGAGGCGCGCAACCTGGTCAACATCTACGCCGCCCTGGCCGAGCAGAGCGTGGACGCCGTGATGCGCGATGTCGGCGGGCTGGCGTTTTCGGAGTTCAAGCCGCGCCTGTCGGAACTGGCGGTTGAAAAACTGGCACCCATTTCAGGCGAGATGGCGCGGCTGATGCAGGATCCGGCAGAGATCGACGCCATCCTGCACCAGGGCGCGGACCAGGCGCGTGCGATGGCCGCCCCGATCCTGGCGCAGGCCTATGACATCGTCGGCATGATCCGCTGACAGGATGATGCGCTGGCGGGCGCTGCGGCGGTCAGCGCCGCAGCGTATCGCCGTATTCGATGGTGGGGGTCAGCTCCACGATGCGGTCAATCTCGGCCTCGGGGTTTTCGACACGCGCCGCCACGATCTGGGCCGCGCGTTCGCCGATCTCCGTGCGGCAGGCATCCATTGTGGCCAGTTTCATCGGCAGGCCGTCCAGCAATTCCACGCCGTTGAACCCCGCCAGCCCGATTTCACCGGGGATCTCCGCCCCGTGGTCCATCAGGTGCAACAGTCCGCCTGCCCCGATCATGTCGTTGGAATAATACAGGAAATCCAGCTCTGGCGTGCGTTCCAGCATCTGCCGGGTCATTTCGCGGCCCTTGGCCAGCGCGGAGCCGCCGGAATAGAACTGTTTGTCCAGGATCTCGACCCCGCGCTTGGCCAGCGCCTCGGTAAAGCCCTCGAACCGTTTGCGCGCGCGGTGGTCCAGCGGCATCTTGGTGCCCAGAAAGCCGATCTGCTGATAGCCGGCGCGCAGGATCGCCCGCGCCATTTCGCGGCCCGCCCGGCGGTGAGAGATGCCCACCATGCTGTCCACCGGCGTGCCGTCCACATCCATGATCTCAACCACCGGAATGCCCGCGGTGCGCAGCATCGCGCGCGAGGCATCGGTATGTTCCAGCCCCGCGATGATCACGCCAGAGGGACGCCAGGACAGCATCTCATAGAGGACCTTCTCCTCTTTCTCAGGCAGGTAATCGGTGACGCCCACAACGGGTTGCAGATCGGTGTCTTCCAGCACGCGGCTGATGCCGGCCATGACCTCCGGGAAAACCATGTTGCGCAGGCTGGGAATGATGACGGACACCAGGTTCACCCGCTGGCTGGCCAGGGCGCCCGCGATCTTGTTTGGCACATAGCCCAGATCGCGCGCGGCGGTCAGAACACGTTCACGCGTTGCGGCGGAAACGTCGCCACGGTTGCGCAGAACGCGGCTGACCGTCATTTCGGAAACGCCGCTGGCCTCCGAAACATCTTTCAGCGTCAGGGGGCGGGTGTCATCATTGGCCACGGGCGTCTTCCAGTTTGTTGCGTGCTGTCACGATAGCGCAAACTGTTCCCGCCTCACAAGCGCGCAGACGGGGCTTGGCATTGCAACCGGACGCCAAGCGGCTATGGTAAGCGCGCCGCGGCCCCGTGGCTCAACTGGATAGAGCAGCCCCCTCCTAAGGGGCAGGTTGCAGGTTCGAATCCTGCCGGGGTCGCCAAGGGCGTCAGTGCAGTCTGTCACTACTGCACCATTGATGGCCCTGCGCGCGCCAAACGCGGCCGCACTCACAAACAAATGAGTTGTGCGTGGGCAGGGCTGTCGCCCAGGTCTTGGGGGGTAACCGCGACGGACCAAAAGGGGACAGAGGGTGCAAATGCTAAAATCCATACGGCCGATCGCGCGTGGGCTGGCCCTGGGGCTGTGTCTTGCCTGCGCCGCGCCCCTGCATGCCAAGGACATCGCCTTCACGGACTGGACCCAACAGCGGTTCAGCCTGTTTGGCGGCAACAGTTGGCACCAGGCGGGGCAGGCCGTTTCGGTGGACTCGGATGGGGCTGTGTCACTGCTGTGGACCGAAATTCCGGGCGGGCCAAGCGCGGCAACGGGCATGTCCTGGCGCTGGTCCGTGGAGGTCAGCGTGCCGCCCACGGATCTGTCCCGCAAGGGCGGGGATGACCGGAACCTGGCGCTTTATGCGATCTTCATGCCGCGGGAAGCGGTGTCCAAGGCGCGGGGGCGTGGCATTTCCGCCCTGCTGAACGCGCCAGAGGCCCGCGTGCTGATGTATGTCTGGGGCGGCAATCACCGCAGGGGCAGCAGCCTGGCCTCGCCCTATGTCGGCCCGCGCGGGCGCACGATCGTGCTGCGCGCGGCGGGCGTCGGCAGCCATGAGGAGACTGTGGACCTGAGCAAGGATCTGCAGCGCGTGTTTGGCCAGGCTGGCCTTGCGCTCGTCGGGCTGGCTGTCAGCGCGGATTCCGATGACACGGACACGCGGATCCGGGCCAGCCTGCGTGACCTCAGGCTGCACGGGGGCTGATCCCTTACCGTAACGCGCCCCTTGACGGCAGGCCTGGCACGGCCCCCTCCGGCGGCCGAGATGCGGCAGGGGCCGCCGCATCGGCGGCGCGTTGCAAGACCGTGGCTTGGCCGGGCGGCCCGTGGTCCTGGCGCTGCCCACCGGCGCTGATTTCGTGGCGAGCTTTCTGGGCAGTCTGTTCGTGCGGGCAATGGCGGTGCATCTGGCAAGGTTCACGCATATCCTGAAGGCGCTGGGCCCCGATACGGTGATCATTGTCAATACCGGGCGCACGGGGCGGGCGGCCTTGGATGTTGACGCCCTCACGGGCGCGTCCGCGCTGTCCGGTCAGTTGGTTGCCGCTGTTTCACGATATGGGTCTGGTGGGCGGATTGCTTGCGCCGATGGTACGCGCGGTGCAAATCCGGATGCTGACCCCGGACCAGTTCCTGCGCCGGCCGATGACCTGACTTGGCCAGGTGTCCGAAACCGGCATGTCCACCATTTCCGGCGGCCCGCTGTTTGGCTATGAACAGGTGCTGCGCCGCGTGCCTGACCCCTGCCCCATGATCTGGATCTGTCGCACTGGCACACCGCCTGTTGCAGCGCAGAGCCGATCCGCGCCCGTGCTGCACGGCTTTGCCGAACGGCGCCGCGGCGCAGGTTTTGCCCTGCTACGGTCTGGCAGACGCCACCTTGCTGGCCACGGCACAGCCTTGGCAAGCACCGCCCACCAATGGCCCCGTGCCGCTGGGGCCGGCCGTTGCGGGGACAGCGCTGCGCATCGCGGCCCATCCGGCGGCTCCGGCGGGACAGGGCGAAACTCACCTGGCCGGGCCGCAGGTGGCGCGGGCCTTCTGGTGCCCGGACCAGCACCAGCTGCGCCCGTTGCCCTTGCCGCAAGACGATGCGGGGCGGGCCTGGTTTGCCACCGGCGGCCTTGGCTGTCTGGGGCCGGGCGGGCTGATCGCGCCAGAGGTGGACAGCATTGCCGCCTTCGGCAGTGGCACGCCCGAACTTGCCAATCTGGCCGTTGAATTGCCGCGCCGGGATCTGAATACGCAAGGCCCGGGCCTTGCCGCGCACCTTGGTCAGGGGATATGATAAAAGCTGGGGTTGGCGGTTCACATCCACCCGGTGCCCCACGGAACGCTGCCCCGCACCAGCAGCGGCAAGATCATCCGGCACGCGGTGGCTGCCACGCTCGCCGCCATTTCAGACCAAGAGCGCCCCCAGTGACCCCAAGGACCCAACACCACCGGCTTGCGATTGTTGGCATGTTCGACATGGCCAATTTCGGGGACCTGCTGTTTCCCCTGATCGCCGAGGCAGAGTTGGCACCCCACGGTATTTCCGTTTTGCCGGTTGCGGCCACGGACCGTCGCGCGCGGCAAACCGATGCGCCACAGCCGCTTGCCCTAAAGGATCTGGCAGATGAACTGCCCCGCCTGTCCGGGCTGTTGGTCGGCGGCGGATACATGCTGCATACGCATCGGCTGCAGTTGATCACGGATTTCAGGGACCGGCCAGAGGCCGACTGGGCCGGCCCCGGATTGTGGCTGGGCGCCATTGCACAGGCAGTGGGGGCCGGCAAACCCGTCATGTTCAATGCGCCGGGCATGCCCCATCCGCTGACATCGCGCTGGCGCCCCTTGGCGACAGCGGTGGTGCGGGCCAGCGATTACCCTTCGGTGCGCGACAGCGGGTCTGCACGGATGCTGCGGGACGCCACCGGCGTGGCACCTGACATCGTGCCGGACACGATCGCGGCAATCGCCCGCATCTGGCCGCGCCAGAGCCTTGCGCCGCTTGTGGCCCGGTTCCGCACCCAACACGGCATCAGCCCGCAGCAAGGGCTGATGGCAGTCCATGTGCGCGACAGATCGCTGTCCGGCACCTCCGCGCAGGCGCTGGCCCGGGATCTGGACGAAACCGCGCAGGCGCTGGGTCTGCGGGTTGTGCTGTTCGCGCTGGGCCGCGCCCATGACGACGAAGTGACCGCCGCGTCCGTTGCCCGGCACATGGTCACCCGCCCGATCATCCTGGATGCGCCGGAGAGCCTGCGCATGGTGGCGGCGGTGCTCGCCCATTCCGCATTGTATGTGGGCGCTTCGCTGCACGGGTTCATCGTGGCCCATGCCTATGGCGTGCCATCCTGGCTGGTCACGCGGCCCGCCTATGGCAAGTTTTCAGGGTATCTGGACTGGATCGAGGCGCCCCAGGCGGCCTGCGCGGACTGGGACGGCGCGCTGCGGTATGTGCGCGGCGGGCAGAACGGTGCCGTGACGGGCCTGCCGCCCTCCGTCACCGAGGCGCTTTCCGCCCATTGGCGGCATATCGCGGCGCTGACCCGAGATGGCCCCCTGCCGTCCAGGGCGAATGCGCGCAAGGCACTGATGCAGGCGCTGTCCGATTCCGGGGCGGCGGGCGGCGATATTCGCACCATCCTGAACGCCCTGGCCCCGCCGAAAGGACAGCCCGCATGAGCACCCTCCCCGACCGTTTCGCCCGGGACGGCTACATCTGCCCCTTGCGCGCCCTGACCGGGCCGCAGGCGCAGGACGGACTGGCCATGGTAGAGCGTCTGGAGGCGAAAGGCTCTGGCCGCTTGCCCACGCTGTTGCGCACCAAACCGCATCTCTTGCTGCCGTGGTTCTGGGATTTGACCCGGTCCGAGGCGATCCTGACCCCGCTCAGGGCGATCCTGGGGCCGGATATCCTGTGTTATGGCAGCAGCTTCATCGACAAACGCCCCAATGACCCGGGCCATGTGGCCTGGCATCAGGATGTCACCTATTGGGGCCTGGATGAACACCGCGCCGTCACCGCCTGGATTGCCCTGACGCCCAGCACCCCGGAGGCGGGCTGTGTGCGTGTGGTGCCGCGCAGCCACAAGACATTGTTGCCCCACACCGACAGCAATGACCCCACCAACATGTTGGGCCGCGGTGAACGGCTGGTGCAGGACATAGACGCCGCCGCGGGCGTTGACCTTGTGCTGCAGCCGGGCGAATTTTCGCTGCATGACGGCTTGATCATCCACGGCTCTTACCCGAACCGGTCAGCGCATCGCAGGCTGGGCTATGTGGCGCGCTACATTCCGGCGGATCTGCGGATCTCGGCGCATAATCAGGGCTCCGCCACATTGGTCTGCGGGCGCGATCACGGGCGATTGCCGCTGGAACAGGCGCCGGAGGCCGAGATGTCGCCAGAGGCCGTCAAGCGCCATGGCGATATTTTCCGGGGCGGAATGCGCACCATTTTCAAAGGCAAGCTGAAGGAGCCCAAACCATGACAGCGACCCTTCCCCCAACAGCCGATGCCGTGCAAACCGCCTATGACCGGGACGGGTTCGCAGGGCCCCTGCCGCTGTTATCCACGCAGGAGGCCGCCGATCTGAAAGCGCGTTTTGACGCCTTCTGCGCCACGCGTCCCGGGGGTTATCCCAAATCGTTGAACGCCAAGGCGCATCTGCTGTTTCCCTGGCTGTGGGATCTGGTGATGCATCCCACTGTCTTGGCGCAGGTCAACGCGCTGCTGGGCCCGGATGTGCTGTGCTGGGCGGCCTCGTTTTTTGCGAAACAACCGGGCGACGCGGCCGAGGTGCCCTGGCACCAGGATGGCACCTATTGGGGGCTGACGGGGCAACAGGGGCTGACGGTGTGGATCGCGCTCAGCCCCTCGGACAGCGGAAACGGCGGCCTCCGGGTCTGGCCCGGATCCCACAAGCGGGTGCTGCCGCACCGGCTGACCCGCAACCGGAACAGCATGCTGCCCGCGCGTGAGGAGATCGACGCCCCCATCCCCGAGCATGAGGTGGTTGATCTGAACCTTGTGGCTGGGCAGATGTCCATCCACCACATGATGGCCGCGCATGGGTCGGCCGCCAATACATCGGGCGTGCCGCGGATCGGATTTGCAATCCGGTATATCGCCGGCGATCTGGAGATGGCCAATGGCTTGCGGTCCACCGCCACGCTGGTGTCAGGCAGGGATCACGGCACCTTCGACCTTGAAAGTGCCCCAAGGGGCGAGATGCTGGCAGAGGATGTGACCCGCTACTACGATCACATGCGGCAGCTGTCCCGCGCCCTGTTCCCGGAACGCAACCCTAGTCGAAAGTAAACCGCCCATCCGCAGAGCGGAAAATCCGGCCCCGTGTCCGCACCAGGGTCGGCGGGTGCCCCCGCAGCGCCGCATATTCGCGTGAGGCGCGTTTCACGGCCTCCAGCCCGCGTTTCTGGTCAAAGGTGGTGACGCCGCCGTGCACCTGATGAAAGGTGCCCTCATCCACAAGACGGATAAGCTGCGCACCGGGGGTGGCAAGCGCGCGCGTCAGGACGTCAGGGTTGGCCGCACCGCCCCCCGCATCGGCGAAGGCCGGATCAAACCCGCCAAGCCGCCGCCAATGCGCAGCCCGCAGGAACAACGCGTTGCTTTCCAGCATCGGACCCGTCAGCTCGGCCAATTCGCAGGTTGAGATCGAAAACAGGTCTGCGTCCCCATGCGGCCAGCCGGCCTGGGCCAGCAGCCTGTCCTCCGTAGCCGTGTCATAGCCCTTGGCAACGCTCATCAATTGCCGCTCCGGCCCAAGCTGGTAGTTCGGCGTGGCAATCACCGGCAGGCCATGGGGCTCAGCGGCGGCAAGCGCCGCACGCAACAAACCAGGTGACGCCATGCGCGCGCCATCGATCCACGCCCCCACCAGGGGTGCACGGGCCAGGTCGATTGCCTCGTTCATCGCACCCACCGGGGATTTGGACACCACGCGGGCCCGCCGCAGCAACGGCCTCGGCGAAACCTCCGGCACAGGCGGCAGATCATCAGACCCGTTGTCGATCACGATGATCTCATAGGGGATGTCCTGCATCCCCCGCTGAAAGCTGCGCGAGAGTGAATAGACCGTTCGGGGAAGCGCGCGCGCCATGTCATAGCACACGATCGCCACCGACAGGGCAGGCAGGGTCATTTCGGCACAGCGGTCTCCGACGCGGCGGCAAGCCGGGCCGCCAGATGCGATGCAAACTGTGCGACGCTGGGGTTTTCATACAGTTCCATCGGATCAACGGTCACGCCGAATTCCTCCTCCATCATCCCTGCCATGATGACGGCTTCGACACTGTCCAACCCGATGGTATCAAAAGTATCTGCAGGGTTCAGGCTGTCTTCCGGGCGTGCCAGGACCGAGGATATGTGGCGCGTCATCCACTGTGCAATCGTCTGTTCCATTTCTTGGATCTCCCGTCTCTGAACCGGACCAACCGGCTGCTGCCGTTGCGCACCGTCCGGCGATGTCGGCCTGAGTAAACGGCTTCGCCGGGCGGGTTTCAAGCCTGCGCGGCGGCGTTGACAGCGGGGCGCCGGTGTCCCCTGCCGTATTCCCTGGCAAGGCCGGACGTCTCCAGGGCGGGTGGGGTTCGCGCGGACCCGCGCAGGGCACAGGATGACCGCATGGCGGCGATGGGCCGGCACCGGCCTTGCCCCCCGCGGCCCATGCCGCTGCGCCACCGGATCAGTGGCATTGCGCAAAGGTCTGCTTGCACTTTACATATCAGAAAGACTGCATGGACAGGGGGATCTTGCATGGCAGCCACACCAGAGGCAGAGGCCCAGGACGGCATCAACCGCCTGGATCAGGCGCAGACCATTGATGAAATCCTCCCCTTTCTGACGGGTGAGCGTGCGAACCATGCCGCCGTACGCCTGTGCGCAGACCTGCGCGGCCAACAACTGCCCGCCGAAACGATCACGCAGCTTTTGCAGGCCCTTGCGGCCTCCGACGCGGCCCATGGGCACAAGATGGAGGTCTATGAAGCGTTGCTGGACGGGTCGGACGACCCGGAAAACACGCTGCTGACGCGGGTGGCCCGCGAAACGGGACTGCACCGGTTTGAATGGCGCGCCGCCGCAAAAGCCGTGACACGTGGCCAGATGCAGGAGGTGCGCCCCCTGCTGGCCCCGGCCCATGCGCACAAGCGGCTGTCTCCGCTGGCGGCCAGCCTGTTTGCCGAGGTGCTGTCCATGGAAGGCAACAACGATACCGCGATCGAGGTGCTGAATGACCAACTGGCCATCGACCCGGAGCGTGCGGAAACCTACCGCAATCTGGCCACCATCCAACAGCGTGCGATGACATTCGATGCCTCGGCCGACACGATCGAGGCCGCGCTGACCCGTTGGCCGGGCGACTGGTCCCTGCTGTTCCGCCTGAACCGGATGCAGATCGCGCCGGACCGTGTCGCGCGGTGCCACGCGCTGTTGTCCGACCAATACGCAACGGAGCCACGCTATCGCTTTCACCTGGCCATCGCCGCCGGCAGCGCCGGAGAGTTCGAGCGCATGGCCGATCTGATGCAGGACCCGTTCCCCCCGATGATGGAGCCGATGGCCAACGGAATCCGCCGCGTCCTGGCCCAACGTTCCGCCGAGGACTGGCGCAGATCCGTGCGGTTGCAAGATGATCGGACGCTGGATTGCCAGATCGTCCACCGCACGGGGGCGGAGGCGATGGTGGTGATCCCGACCGGCGTGACCTTTGGCCTGCTGCCGATCCGGATGCTGGACGTGACCATGGCTGAGGTGAACGCCACAGTGGTCTATCTGCGCGATTTCCGGAAAATGGTCTATCTGAAAGGCGTTGCCAGCCTTGGGTCTGATCTTCCGCAAACGCTTGAGGCGATGCAGAACATCGGCACCACGCTTGGAGCCACGCGGCATATCTTCATGGGTTGCTCCAGCGGAGGGTTCTCGGCGTTTCGCATGGCGGCGCTGACGGGTGCGCGCGGGATCTCCTTTGCCGGGCCAACGGATCTGAGCGTCTATCTGGAAGATGCAAAGCCTGTTGCCTACAGCCAGGAAAATTTCCATCGCTATGCGCTCGACATCCGCGAAGAGTTGAACAAGGACAATCGCCCCTTCCTTCGCAACCCGGCGCCCGGCGCATCATTCCTGCATATCTCCGGCCAGGCGATGGAGCGGGACATGAAACAAACCAACCTGCTGACGGGGCTTGCCAATGTGGATGTCTATACGGACCCGTCCGTGTCTGACCATCTGGTCGTCAACCACATGATCGCCGATGGCCGGTTTGAGGAATTGATCCAGAGCGAAATCCGGGGCGCCCCCTGGGCCGCCCATGACGCCTGACAGCGGCTGTTGAACCGGCGCCACCAGCACCGCGCCCCCAAAGCCGCAGCAGCCTTTTTTAGGCTCCAACCCCGCAGGAAGGCTCAGGACAAATGCTCCAGGGTCAAGACCAGAGTCTGAGGTGAGAAGAGCGCGGGATTCGGATTATATTGAACCGGCACGTCCGACGGCCTGAGCCTGCATTTCGCCAGAAGCTCATCCAGAAAGACGCGCGTTGTGGTCTGGGCCAGATGCTTGCCCAGGCATCGATGCGGACCTGCCGCAAATGTCAGATTTGGCAAGGAAGACCGCTCAGTATCAAGAACGTTGGGATCTCCCCAAACATCCGGATCACGGTTCGCGGCAAACAGATCCACATAGACAAGTTCACTCCCAGGAATAAAGACGCCGTCAGACAAGGGGATACCGTCTTCACCGGTCTTGCGCACAAGCACGCGCAATGAACCTAACATGCGGTCAGACTCACGCAGGAAATCAGACCGCACTGCCGCATCTGTGCGCAGACGTTCCTGCATATCTGGGTGGAACGCCAATATGTTACACAAATTCCCCCAGAAACCCGTCAGGGTATTCAATGTCAGAATGGGCACGGACAGGAAATTGATCCTTTGCTCGATCGTGAAGTTTATACCCGGGATGTCATCAAAATATCCAAATATGCCTGCAGCCTGTTGTTCAAGACGGGTCAGGCCTTTCTGCATTGGAAATTGAAACAGCCAAAACAATAGCTCATCAAGCTCTTCTTCGCTTTTCCGAAAAAGGCTTTTGGGAAGCCCAGTGACTGAAGCACGCCAGTCATCTATGATCGGGTTGATTACCCCCGACATGACCTCTTTCTCTGCCCCAAGTGCAGAATCGATATGATGCCTAATCAGATCATTTGGCGCATGCGCTGAAAATGACTGAACCCATTTTCCTGCGGCCTGACGCAATGCCGGATGCTTCGGCAGGTTGGAAAAGTTTGCAAAATCAAAAATGGATCGGAGATACGGAAAACGGGCACTTGTCGACTGTTCAAACCTGTGCATCAGGTGCAGCGTCAGCTGGGTGCCAACTTGGGTTTGCGGATGCTCCAGCACGCGGAGCACGTCATCAAAGCGCGTCACATGCCAGGCTTTGTTCGCAGTTCGGATCGCGGGGCCGACACGCGGGGCTGGCCCGGACGAGAGGTGCACTTTCACAATTCATGCTCCGACAGTTGTCACGGAACAATGGCACAGGCGGTCCCGCGTGACAATTTCCCGCCGCACGCTGACGGGTTTTGCGCCGCCGGTCCGGCAGGCGTCACCAACCTCCCACAGAAGGACGTCATCGACTGGGCCACGAGGCTGCGCGGCCCTGAAATGGCAACGGTCCTTGCGCCCGCCCCGTTTGGAAAAATGCGCCCACGTCAACCTCACCGGCACCCTGGGGCGATGCTGCCTTTTGGGGTGGCGGATGTCGCGCGGCGGCCCGGTGCGGGGCACGGGCCTGCACATCGCACAAAATGACACCGGCGGGCGGAGGCCTGCCGGTGTATTGTCTGGTGAAATCTGCGCCCGCGGCAGCCCCGCTGCGGGCGGTGTCGGGGTCAGGCGGCGCGGCGGGTGGGGG
>CBFHYV010000058.1:0-13602 GCA_965660085.1 uncultured Paracoccaceae bacterium | reverse complement strand
CCTGACCGGCGCCCTGGCCGAACGCGTGCTGCTGGACGGGCGGCGCGCCACCGGGTTGCGCTTTCGGCACGGGGGCAAGACCTGCATCGCCCATGCCACGCAGGAGGTCATCCTGAGCGCCGGCGCCATCAACAGCCCCAAGCTGCTGCAACTGTCCGGCATCGGCCCGGCGGCGATGTTGCGCGCCCATGGGCTGGCCGTGCAGCACCACTTGCGCCAGGTCGGCCAGGGGCTGCAGGACCACCTGGCAATCTCGCATGTCTTCCGCGCGACGACGGCCACGCTGAACAACATCCTGGGCCGCCGGCCGCCACGGCTGCTGGCCGGGTTGCGTTACGTCACCACGCGGCGCGGGCCGCTGGGCGTGCCGGTCAACCAGGTGGGCGGCTATGTGCACAGCCGCCCCGGCCTGCCCTGCCCGGACATGCAGGTCTATTGCAACCCGCTGTCCTACTGGGCCGGGCCGGATGGGCGGCCGGTGCTGGAACATGAACCTGGCTATATGCTCAGCGCGCAGCAATGCCGCCCCACCAGCCGGGGCGAGGTCACCCTGCGCTCTGCGGACCCGGCGCAGGCGCCGCTGATCCGGCCCAATTCGCTGGCCACGGAGCATGATATCGAAGGCGCGCGCCGCGCGGTTCAGATCATTGCGCGGATGGCGGCGGCTCCTGCGCTGGCCGAGGTCACGCGCCAACGGCTGGCCCCCATGCCAGAGGTGACGGACCCGGACGCCCTGTTGGAGGATTTCCGCGCCCGCGCCTCCACCGTGTTTCACCCCACCTCCACCTGCCGCATGGGCGACGGGCCGGAGACATCGGTGCTGGACGCCCGGCTGCGGGTGCACGGGCTGGCGGGGCTGCGCGTTGTGGACAGCTCTGCCTTTCCGGCGGTGACATCGGGCAACACCAATGCGCCGACCATGATGCTGGCCACCCGCGCGGCAGAGATGATCCTGCAAGACGCGGCCCAAACCGCAGCGCCCCAGCGGGCAATGCCGGCCCAGTGACGCGGGCCATTTCCACAGCCAATTTCCCGAAAGGACCGACATGCACCGGATTGACAGGTTTTTCATCGGCGGCGAATGGGTCACCCCCGCCGGAACGGCCACCATGCCCATCACCTCTCCGGCCGAAGACAGCACCATTGGCCAGCTGACCCTGGGCAGCGCCGCGGATGTGGACCGTGCCGTTGCCGCCGCCAGCGCGGCCTTTGACGGGTTTTCCCAAACCTCCAAGACAGATCGGCTGGAGCTGCTGCACAGCCTGCTGGCCGTCACGCGCCGGCGCCAGGCCGATATGGCCCATGCCATGACCGCAGAGATGGGCGCGCCCGCAACCATGGCCCATGACGTTCAGGCCGAAAGCGCCATTGGCCATCTGCTGGCCTTCATCGACGCGCTGCAGGCGCAGCCACCGCAAGAAACCCTGCCGGGCGGCGATATCGTTCTGCGCGAACCCATCGGGGTGGTGGGCATGATCACCCCGTGGAACTGGCCCATCAACCAGATTGCGCTGAAGGTCATTCCGGCCCTGGCCACCGGCGCGACCTGCGTGCTGAAACCGTCAGAATACACCCCGCTGTCCGCCCAGATCTATGCCGAAATCCTGCAGGAGGCCGGCTGTCCGCCCGGGGTGTTCAACCTGGTGCAGGGCGATGGCCCGACCGTCGGCGCCGCCATTGCCGCCCATCCCGATGTGGCCATGGTGTCCTTCACCGGCTCCACCCGCGCAGGGGTGGCGGTGTCCCGCGCGGCAGCGGCCACGGTCAAGCGCGTGACGCTGGAACTGGGCGGCAAATCCCCCAACCTGGTCTTTGCCGATTGTGATCTGGACAAGCGTATTGCCGAAGGCGTGCGCGAATGTTTCGACAACACCGGCCAATCCTGCAACGCCCCCACCCGGATGCTGGTGGAGCGCAGCTGTTATGACCGCGCCCTGCACCTGGCCAAGGCCGCGGCAGAGGCGCAGCCCGTGGGCGACCCCACCCGCCCCGGCGCCCATCTTGGCCCGCTGTTCGACCGCATCCAGTATGACCGCGTGCAGGCCATGATCCACAAAGGCATTGCCGAGGGCGCAACCCTACTGGCCGGCGGGCCGGGCAAACCCGACGGGCTGGAGCAGGGCTGGTATGTGCGGCCCACCGTCTTTGCCGATGTGACGATGGACATGGCCATCGCCCGAGAGGAGATCTTCGGCCCCGTTCTGGCCATCCTGCCCTTTGAGACCGAGGAAGAGGCCATCGCCATGGCCAATGACACCGAATACGGCCTGGCCGCCTGCGTGCAGACGGGCGATCCCGCGCGGGCCATGCGCGTGGCGCGGCGGTTGCGGGCCGGGGTTGTCACCGTCAATAGCCGCGCGCCGCAGTATGATGCGCCCTTCGGCGGCTACAAGATGTCCGGCAACGGGCGCGAGGGCGGACGCTTTGGCCTGGAGGATTATCAGGAAATCAAGGTCATCACGCCTTTCACCCCCTGACCTCCGCCGCAAGCGCCGCGGCCATGGCCCGCGCAACGGGCATGGCCTCCGCGCCCAGACGTTCGGCCGTCAGCCGCAGGCCCATGAGGTCTGACTGATACTTCCTGGCCAGCGCCGCGGCGTCCTGCGCGGGCGGCAGCTGCCCCGCGGCCTGCGCCTGGCGGAACAGATCGGCAAAGCGGGCCTCTGCCGCGCGCAGATGCGCATCTGCCTTTTCGGCCAAGGGATGGTCGCGCTGGTGCAGCTCGATCACCGTCTTGGCCAGCATGCAGGCCCGCGCGGGGGCCTGGGCGTCCTCCACGATGATTTCCGGATAGCGTTGCAGCGCGCCCAGCGGGCCGTGCGCTTCGGCCAAGGCCTGCAGGCGCGCCGCGCCGGCCTTGGCATAGCTGTCCAGCGCCAGGCCAAACAGCGCATCCTTGGACCCGAAGGCGGCGTAGAAACTGCCGGGCTTCAGCTTCAGCACCTGTTCCAGATCCTTCAGCGATGTGCCGGCCCAGCCCTGCCGCCAGAAGAGGTCACGCGCGCGGCCAATCAGCTCGTCACGGTCAAAGGAAGGTTTGCGGGGCATGAGATCACCAATAGTTGAACGGCTACTCAATTATATATTTGAACGATCACTCAAGAAAGGGCATTCTGACATCACCGCAACACACACACCGAAAGGACCCGCCATGTATGATTTCCCCGCACACGACCTGACCACCGCGCCCGAAGGCTCCAAACCGTTGATCGAGGCCTCCCAAAAGGCCTTTGGCCGCCTGCCCGGCCTGCACAAGGTGCTGGCCGAAAGCCCGCAGGCCTATGAGGGCTATCAGGTGCTGCACAAGCTGTTCACCGAAACCGCGTTTGATGCAGAGGAACTGACCGTGGTCTGGCAGGCCATCAATGTGGAAAACGCCTGCCATTATTGCGTGCCCGCCCACACGGGCATTGCCAAGATGATGAAGGTGGCCCCGGAAATCACGCAGGCCCTGCGCGATGAAACGCCTCTGCCCAGCCCCAAGCTGGAGGCGCTGCGCCGCTTCACGGTGCATATGGTGCGCGCGCGCGGCAACGTCGCCCCTGACCAGATGCAGGCGTTCTTCGATGCCGGCTATGGCCACCGCGCCGTGCTGGACGTGATTCTGGGCCTCGCGCAGAAGACGATCTCAAACTACGTCAATCACGTTGCCGAAACGCCGGTGGACAAGGTGTTTGAGCCGCTGAAATGGACCCGCGGCGACACCCCCCTGGAGGTGTGATGCGGAACGGACCGGCACCCCAGAGGTGCCGGTCTGCCTTTACCGCTGCTGCGCGCTTCAGGCGCTTTGCAGGGCGGCGTCTTCGTGTTCCGCGCTGCTGTGGCCGGCCTTGGCCAGCATCCGGTAGGTGGAGCGCAGCGCGCCACGGTCGCAATAGCAGCCGCGCAGATAGCGCTGCCCGCTGTCGGCCACATAACCTTCGCGCCCATGCACGATGCGATGGTTGTCGAAGATCACGCAATTTCCGGCCTCGGACCGGAAGCGGACAAGGAAGCGGTCTTCCTGCATCATCTTCAGGAACTTGATGAAGGCCGGATAATAGGTGTCCAGCAAGTCCTGCGGCAGATCGATGGTGTCCTGCAAGTGCTGAGAGATCGTGACCCCAGTCACGCGCCCCCGCGGATCCGTCTCGATCACCCGCTGGTGGGCGCGGTAATCCCAGTTGTCATGGCGATAGAAGAAGGGGATGTCATAGCTGGCCAGAAGGTCGAACGCCTCCGGGTCCTCCTTGCGCAGGGCCTCGGCCACCGCGACGCCATCCAGGAACAGCGACAGGCCGCCTTCCACCGTGTTTTGCAGGCAGTGCAGGAATTGCACGCCCGGCGCGGCCTCTTCGCCCGGCAGGTCCGTGTGCATTTCCAGAGGCCCGGCGGTGAAGGCCAGGTTGGTCGGCGCGATTTCCACCCGCACATCGAAGAACAGCCCCTCGGCCGAGGGGGTGATGGGGCCGATGGAGTTGACCAGCCGCGGCAGGCTGTCGTCATCCTCCGCCATGCCGGTGACGATGGCGATGCCATCGACGATCAGCGCCCGCGTCAGCCGCGCCCGCGCCGCCGGATCGGACAGCACATCGGCCTGCGGCACGCGGGTGATCTGCGGGCCGAAATCCCCAAACCAGATGCGGCGCGGCAGGTCCGCGGGGTCCTCCGCGCGGCCGCGTTCGGCAAATGTCTGCAGCAGTGACAGCGGGATGCGGCTGACATGGGATTCCGCCTGCCATGCGATCACCAGATCCTCCCCCTCGATATGCGCACCGGAGGCGCGGGGCAGCTCGGGCAGGGCGGCAACGTCAAAGGTGCGCTCGCGCGTCTGGGGATCAATGCAGCTGGGGCAGGCCTCGCGCAGCCAACAGAAGTTGAAATAGGCCGGCCCTGCGGGCAGCGGGACGGTGAGGCCGGTGTCGGTCAGGGGAATCTGGGCGATCTGGGTCATGGGCGTGGCTCTGTTCAGGGGTCAACTGGCGTAGTCGGATGCCTCGGCATCCAGGATCTCGCGGATGGCGGACAGGTGCGCCTCCGCCTGGTTGGGGTAGTCTTCCAGCTCTTGCGCCGTCTTTTCGGCAATGGCGTCGGGAATCACGCGCAAGGGCTGGCCGGTTTGCAGGGCGCGAATATAAGTCTCTGCCGCGCGTTCAAAGTAATACAGCCGGTTGAACGCATCGCCCACGCTGTCCCCGATGACCAGCACGCCGTGATTGCCCATCACCATCACCTTCTTGGCGGGGTCGGACAGCATCGCGGCGCAGCGCTCGCCTTCCTCCTCAAAGGCAAGCCCGCCAAAGCCTTCGTCGATCACGACGCGGTTGTAGAAGGTGGCGGTGTTCTGGTCGATCGGCGGCAGGGTGCTGTCGGCCAGCGAGGCCAGCACCGTGGCAAAGATCGAATGGGCGTGCATCACGCAGCGCGCATGCGGACAGCGCCGGTGGATGGACCCGTGCAGCCCCCAGGCCGTGGGGTCCGGCGCATCGGGGCGGTTCAGCGTTTCGGGGTCATTCGCATCCAGCAGCAGCAGGTCGGATGCCTTGATCCGCGAAAAATGCCGTTGATTGGGGTTGATCAGAAACTGCGTGCCGTCGTCATTGACGGCCAGGCTGAAATGGTTGGCCACGGCCTCGTGCATGTTCAGCCGGGCGGTCCAGCGAAAGCTGGCCGCCAGGTCCGTGCGTTCCTGCCAGTGCAGCATGTTGGGGGTGGTATCCAGGGTCATGTTCGTCACTCCGCTGCCACGGGGCGCGCGCGGCCCGGGGGAAACACCTCATAGCCCGGTTCCTCGGGCTCGTCGTCAATCAGCTCCGCCGGAAAGCCATCGGCCAGGATGGACAGGCCCGTGGCCTCTTCCAGGCGGCGGATGATGTCATCGGTATTGGCGCGCTCGCCATAGCGCGTCTGGCCGTCGCGCATGATGTCAATCACCATGGGGGACAGTTCCAGCGGCACGGAATTGCGCTCTGCGATGGTTTGGAACAGGCCCAGATCCTTCAGGATCAGATCCATGGTAAAGGACACGTCGCGCGACCCGTTCAGGATCAGCTGGCTTTCCGTTTCATGCACGAAACTGGTGCCAGAGGAGATCTTCATCGCCTCATAGGTGGTGGCCAGGTCCATGCCCGCGGCCTTCATCGTCACCAGCGCCTCGCAGCAGGTCAGCAGATTGGCGGTGGCCAGGTAGTTGGTCATCACCTTCAGCGTGGAGGCCGTGCCCAGCGCGCCAGTGTGCAGCACCCGCCGGCCCATCCGCGTCAGCAGCGGCAAAACCCGTTCAAACGTGGCCCGGTCACAGCCCGCGAAGATGGAGATATTGCCCGTGTCCGCCCGGTGGCAGCCGCCCGACACCGGGCAATCCACGGCCGTGCCGCCCTGCCCTTCGACCAGCGCGGCAAGGCGGCGGATCTCGGCCTCATCGGTGGTGGACATTTCCATCCAGGTCTTGCCGGGGCCGACATGGGGCAGCATCTGCTCCATCACCGCGGCAGAGGCCGCGGGCGAGGGCAGACAGGTGATGACCACATCGCAATCGCGCATCACGGCGGCGGCATCCTCCGCACCCGCGGCGCCGCGCGCCACAAACCCCGCCACAAGATCCCCCTGGCGGTCCAGAACTGTCAGGTCCGTGCCATTGCGCAGCAGGCTGCCCGCCAGTTTGCTGCCAAGGTTGCCAAGACCGATGAAGCCGACTTTCATGTTTTGCTCCGATGCGCCGGTTGCTTTGGCAGCCAGCATGGCAAACTCCGGCCCCGCTGAGAAGCGATCTGATTGCTTGCTGAGGGGCAATTTCGATTGAACCGGACAGGCGCAGGGCAAGGAACGCTTTACCCTGCGCGCGCGTTGGCCTTGCACCCCGCCCCGTCCCGCGACGATAAGGCCGCCTCGTATCCGGGCCATCCCGACATTAAATGGTTAACATGACCGAAGCCCAAGCCATCCCCCTGATCTGCGCCCTTCTGGGCGGCGAACCCGAGGTGCGCCTGCATTTCGAGATCGACAGCGGCAGCCGCTTTGTGCAGATCGACTGCCTGACAGACACCCACGCGATCGAGGTCGGGCTGGACAAGCGCTCCTCGCTGGACAGCTATCAGCAGGCCAGCTTTGCGGCCTGGGTCTCCGGCCGGAAACCGATGATCGTGATCGTGGATACAGACGGGGTGCAGGGCGTCTATGAATACCGGATCGAGGCCGTGGCGCGCGAAAACGGCGTGCTGTTTCAAAGCATATCAAAGATCGCCCTGGACGCCGTGGCATCCAACTGACCGGCCGCGGCATCCGGTTGCCCCGGCCACGCGGGGCGGGCAGACTGGGGCGGTTCAGGCAGACCACAACAGCACAGGAGCCGCCCATGTGGGATGAGCGTTTCGACCGGCCCGAATATGTCTATGGCACCGCGCCCAGCCGGTTCCTTCTGGAACAGCGCGCCCATCTGACACCGGGCAGCCGCGCCCTGGCCATTGCGGATGGGGAGGGGCGCAATTCCGTCTATCTGGCGGAACAGGGGCTGGATGTCGTGGCCATGGACAGTTCCCGCAAGGGGCTGGAAAAGGCCCGTGCCCTGGCCGACGCCCGCGGCGTGACGGTGGATTTCCGCCACGGCGACCTGGCAGATTGGGATTGGGATGCCGCGCCCTATGACCTTGTGGTGGGGATCTTCTTTCAATTCGCGGATGCGGCGCTGCGGGCGCGGATCTTTGACGGGATGCAGCGCGCCACGCGGCCCGGCGGGCTGATCCTGGTGCATGGCTACACGCCGGACCAGGTGGCCCTGGGCACTGGAGGTCCCGGGCGGGCGGATCTGATGTATACGCCGGACATGCTGCGCGAGGCTTTCGCGGGGTGCGAGATCCTGCGGCTGGAAAGCTACACCGCCGACCTGGACGAAGGACCGGGCCACAAGGGCACAAGCGCGCTGATCGATCTGGTGGCGCGGCGGCCCGGCTGATCCTCTTGCCAGCCGCGATTGCCCCGGCCGGCATTGCAGCCCGCGCGGGCCAGTGAGCAAGGGTCAGTCAGGCACGTTGTCAATGCCGCTGCCGCCCCAGGGGTGGCAGCGCAACAGGCGGCGCAGGGTCAGCCAACTGCCCCGCAGCGCACCGTGGCGCTGCAATGCCTCCATCCCGTAGGCGGAACAGGTCGGGTGAAACCGGCAGCCATGCCCCACCCAGGGCGACAGCAGCAGCCGGTATGCCCGGATCGGCAGAGAGACGACGAAGGCGGCAGGCGTCATCGGGCCGAATCCGCGCTCAGGCTTCATGCAGCTTGTCCAGCGTGCGGCGCAGATCTTCGCGCATCGCGTCAAAGGGATGGGTCGCGGTGGCCTCCGGGCGGCCGATCAGCACGTAATCGAAGCCCGGCAAGCCCATCGTCGGGATCACCTCATGGGCAAGCGCGCGCAGACGGCGCTTTGCCCTGTTGCGGGCAACCGCATTGCCGACCTTCTTGGAACAGGTAAAGCCCACGCGGATGCGCGGGCTTCCATCGTCTCTGAACCGGGCCTGAACGGCAAAGGCCTTGGCATTCCGTCGGCGCGCACGGGCGGCGGACAGAAAATCCGCCCGCTGCTTCAGCGTTTCATAGCGTCCGGGCTGCACGGGCCGTGCGTCACCCTGCGCGGGGTCATGCAATGCGGCGGTGGCCTCAGTGGCATCACCCGGCCGCATCGGGACCTCAGGCGCTCAGGCTCTTGCGGCCACGGGCGCGGCGCGCGTTCAGGATCTTGCGGCCGGCTTTGGTGGCCATGCGCGCACGGAAGCCGTGACGCCGCTTGCGAACGAGGTTCGAGGGTTGAAATGTGCGCTTCATGGCTGCGTCTCCGTCTTGTCGCGGGCCGACGGCGCGGAATCGCGCGCCGGGACTGTTCGAAGCCCGCCTTTTATGGGGCTTCGCCGCCGCTGTCAAACACCGCGTTGCCCTGCAACATACTGAAAGCGCACGGGCCGCCCCCGGCCCCGGAATGTTTCAGAAACGGCCCGAATCCCGTGATCTGATCGCGCAACGGGGAGGCCGGATCAACCCGCCGTGAGAGCCCCTCGGATTCGGCTGCGCGCCCCGCACATCCGTGACACGCTCAGCGCAAAGGAGACCGCCGTGACCCCAGACCCCACAACCGACGCCACCCCCAACCGCACGTGGCGCATGATCGGCATCGGCGCGCTGGCCTGCGCCGCCGTGGCCGGCGCCATCTGGCTGCCCGATGTGCTGAGCTTCGAGACCCTGCGCGCCCACCGCGAAACGCTGCTGACGTTGCGCGATGCCAATTATGCGCTGACGGCGGCGGCCTTCGTCCTGATCTATGCGGTGATGGTGGCCTTTTCGCTGCCCGGCGCGCTGATTGCCACGCTGACGGGCGGGTTCCTGTTTTCCGTCTGGCCGGGCGTTCTGTTCAACGTGCTGGGCGCCACGCTGGGGGCCAGCGCGCTGTTCCTGGCCGCCCGCGCCGGCCTGGGCGAGACGCTGGCCGCGCGGATGGACACCAGCGCCGGCATGGTGCGGCGCCTGAAGGCAGGCATTGATGAGAACCAGTGGTCGATGCTGTTCCTGATGCGCCTTGTGCCGGTGGTGCCCTTCTTCGTGGCCAACCTGGTGCCTGCGCTGGTGGGGGTGCCGCTGTCGCGCTTCCTGATCTCCACCGCGCTGGGGATCCTGCCGGGCGGTCTGGTCTATACCTCTGTCGGCTCCGGGCTGGGGGCGGTGTTCGCGGCCGGCGAAACCCCGGACCTGAGCGTGATCTTCAGCCCGCCCGTGCTGTTGCCGCTGCTGGGGCTGAGCGTGCTTGCCGCGCTGCCCGTGGCGCTGAAGGCCCTGCGCGGCCGGGTGGAGGGGCTGCAATGACCGTTCTGACACCGGATCTGTTGATCATCGGCGCGGGCGCGGGCGGGCTGTCCGTGGCCGCAGGCGCGGTGCAAATGGGCGCGCGCGTGGTGCTGGTGGAAGGCGGCCATATGGGGGGCGATTGCCTCAATTACGGCTGCGTACCCTCCAAGGCGTTGATTGCCGCGGCCCGGCGGGCGCAGGCGGCGCGCCAGGGCGCTGACTATGGGCTGACCCTGTCAGAGCCACAGGTGGATTTTCCCGCCGTCATGGCCCATGTGCGCGGCGCCATAGACACCATCGCCCCGGTTGACAGCCAGGAGAGGTTCGAGGGCCTGGGCGTGCATGTCATCCGCGCCTATGCCCGCTTCGTCTCGCCCACGGAGGTTGAGGCAGGCGAACATCGCATCCGCGCGCGGCGGGTGGTCATCGCCACAGGCTCCGCCCCGGCCGTGCCGCCGGTGCCGGGGCTGGCCGATGTGCCCCACCTGACCAATGAAACCCTGTGGGATCTGGCGGATTTGCCCCGGCATCTGCTGATCCTGGGCGGCGGGCCGATCGGCATGGAAATGGCGCAGGCCTTTCGCCGGCTGGGCAGCGATGTCACGGTGTTCGAGGCCGGGCGCGCCCTGGGCCGAGAGGACCCGGAAGCCGCCGCGCTGGTGCTGGCGCGGATGCGGGCCGAAGGCGTCACCATCCATGAAAACAGCGCGCTTGCGCAGGTCAGCGCCGAAGGCGGCGACATCACCGCCACCGCCGCAGACGGCACAACTTTGCGCGGCAGCCACATCCTTGTGGCCGCTGGCCGCGTGCCCAGCCTGGACAAGTTGAACCTGCCCGCCGCCGGGGTGGCCACCACGCCGCGCGGGGTCAAGGTGGACGCCGGACTGCGCAGCAGCAACCGCCGTGTCTATGCCATTGGCGATGCCGCGGGCGGGCTGCAATTCACCCATGTGGCGGGCGATCACGCCGGCGTGGTCATCCGCTCTGCGCTATTCGGGCTGCCGGCCAAGGCCCGCACGGATCACATCCCGCGCGTCACCTATACCGCGCCGGAACTGGCACAGGTTGGCCTGACAGAGGCCGAGGCCCGCAAGGCCCACGGCGCGGGCCTGGAGATCGCGCGGTTTGACCTGGCCCATAATGACCGCGCCATCGCGGAGCGCGAGACTGAAGGCTTCGTCAAGGTAATGGTGCATCGCGGCCGGCCCGTGAGCGTCACCATCGCCGCCGAAGGCGCCGGAGAACTGGCCAACCTCTGGGCGCTGGCCCTTGCAAATCGTCTGACCATGAAGCAGGTTTCAAGCATGGTGTCCCCCTATCCAACGGTAGGGGAAGCCAGCAAACGTGCGGCGGGCGCCTATTTCGCACCGCGCCTGTTTGCGAACCCGACGGTGAAACGGGTGGTCGGGCTGGTCCAGCGCTGGCTGCCATGACGGAGCGCGCAGATCACGGCCATGCTGAACACGCTTTCGGGCCGCTTCCTGATCCTGACGGTTGTGTTCGTCATGCTGGCGGAAATCATGATCTTCCTGCCCTCCGTCGCGCGCTTCCGCGAGGAATACCTGCTGGCGCGGCTGGAACGCGCGCAGATCGCCTCCCTGACCCTGCTGGCCAGCGACATGATCAGCGCGGATCTGGAATCGGAACTGCTGCGCAACGCGGGCGTGTTCAACGTGGTGCTCCGCCGGGACGAGATGCGCCAGCTTGTGCTCTCGGCCCCGATTCCCGGCGCGATCGACGCCACCTTTGACCTGCGCGATGCCACCGCCCTGCACCTGATCCGCGACGCCCTGCACCAGCTGGCCACCCCGGAGCTGCGCCTGATCCGCGTGATCGGCCAGCCCCGGCTGGAAGGCGGCCTGCTGATCGAGATCACGATGCAGACGGGCGGCCTGCGCATGGCCATGCTGGATTACGCGCTGCGCATCCTCGTGCTGTCGGCGCTGATCTCCGCAGTCACGGCGGGGCTGTTGTTTCTGGCGGTGCGCATCGTGCTGGTGCGGCCCATCAAACATGTCGTGGGCCACATGAAATCCTATGCCGAGGCGCCGGAGGACGCGCGCCGCATCATCCAGCCCCAGGCCCGCATCGAAGAGCTGCGCGCCGCCGAGGAAGCCCTGCATGAGCTGCAGACAGAGCTGACCAAGGCCCTGCGCCAGAAGGAACGCTTGGCCCAGCTGGGCGGGGCGGTGGCGCGCGTCAGCCATGATCTGCGCAACATCCTGACCTCCGCCCAGCTGTTCACCGACCGGATCGAGACGTCAGAGGACCCGTTGGTGCGGCGCATGGCGCCCAAGCTGGTCCGGTCCATCACCCGCGCGGTGAATCTGTGCGAAGGCACGCTGGCCTTCGGCAAGGCGGAGGAGCCCGCGCCCTCGCTCAGCATGTTTGCGCTGGCGCCGCTGGTGCAGGACGTTCTGGAGAGCGAGGAACTGGCCACCACCGCCACCGGCCTGCGCATGATCTGCGATGTGCCCGCCGGCCTGCGCCTGCGTGCTGACCCGGAACAGATGCACCGGGTGCTGACCAACCTGGTGCGCAATGCGCGCCTGGCGCTGGAGGCCGCGGCCCGCGAGGGCGAAATCCGCGTGAGCGCGCGGCAGGACGACACCGCCTGGCAGATAGATGTCAGCGACACCGGGCCGGGCCTGCCCGCCAAGGCGCGCGAAAACCTGTTCAAACCGTTTCAGGGCGGTGTGCGCAAGGGTGGCACCGGCTTGGGTCTGGCCATTGTGAATGAGGTCGTGCGCGGCCACGGTGGCCAGCTGGACCTGCTGCACAGTGACGCCACCGGCACCTGTTTCCGCATCACGCTGCCCATGGGCACGGATGTCTGACCCAAGCGGCACGGCCGCCTTGGTGCCAGCCACGCCGCCCCGGCCCTAACCCTCGGCCGATGGAGCCGCCACGGGCGGCACGCTGGCGGCGACCTGGGCCGCGAAACGCTCTGCCTCTGCCGGGGCCTCGCCCAGACGCCCGGCGGGCTGAAACAGCGCCGGCGGCAGATCAGGCCATTCCGCCAGCGCCGCCTGTTCCAGGGTGCCGCCGGTTTCAATCACCTGACGGCACAGCGCCTTGACCCTGGCCTGCGCCTCTGGCCGTGGCATCCGTTGCGCCAGGGCAAAGCTCAATGCCTCGGCAGACAGCAGGCCCTGCGCCCCTTCCAGCGGGGCAGCCAGACGCGCGGGATCGGGGCGCAGCGCGCTTGCCAGGCCCACGCCATGCGTCAGCGCGGCGCTGGTGGACAGGCACAGCTGCGGCAGCACCAGCCATTCGGTGAACCACGCCGCCCCATCGCGGTTCAGCCTGTGCAGCCCCGCCCCCGTCAGCGTGGCGGACAGGCCCGCCACATGCCGCGCCAAGGCCACCATCGCCGACGGCGCCACGGGGTTTTGTTTCTGCGGCATGGTGGAGGATGCGCCCGACTGGCCCAGCCGCACCTCCGCCAGATCGCTCTGGGCGAGCCAGATCAGGTCTTCGCCCATCTTGCCCAGGGCGGCGGCCAAACGCGCCATCCAGGCGGCAATGGCCAGAACGGGCGTGCGGTCCGCATGCCAGCAGCGGCCCGGATCATGCAGGCCCAGCGCCTGCGCCGTGGCGGGGGCGTCGCGCAGGGCGCGCAGGATGTCCAGTTGCACCAGTGCGAACAGGACCTGCGCATTCACGAACCCGGCGACGATGTCGAACAACGCCACCCCGTCCTTGGCCGCCCTGCCCCGCGTCAGCCGGTTGCCCGACGCCCAGCTTTGAAAGGCCGGATCGCCGACCTTGCGGTTGCGCCAGCGCCGAAAGCGCGCGGCC
>CBFHYV010000057.1:0-13634 GCA_965660085.1 uncultured Paracoccaceae bacterium | reverse complement strand
TGGATGGTGGTGATGACGCAATTCACCGCATCCTCCACGCTGGCAAAACGGCAGGTCGCGGCGGAGGTTGCCTCTGGCAGGCCATGCAGGCGCAGGGTCAATTCGGTGATGATGCCCAGCGTGCCTTCCGAGCCGATCAGAAGGTGCCCGATGTCATAGCCGGTGGAGGATTTGCGCGCGGCGGATCCGGTGCGGATCACCGTGCCATCGGCCATCACGGCCTCCAGCGCCAGGACCTGTTCGCGCATGGTGCCATAGCGCACGGCGGTGGTGCCGCTGGCCCGCGTGGCCGCCATGCCGCCCAGGCTGGCATCCGCGCCAGGATCGACCGGAAAGAACAGGCCCGTGTTGCGCAGCTCTGCCTCCAGCTGCTTGCGGGTGACGCCGGGCTGCACGGTGACGTTCAGGTTCTGCCGGTCCAGCCGCAGCACCTTGTTCATCCGGGACATGTCCAGGCTCAGCCCGCCGCGCACGGCCAGATGCTGCCCCTCAAGTGAGCTGCCCGCGCCATGGGCGGTCACCGGGCAGCCGTAATGGGCACAGATATGGATGATCTGCGCAACCTCATGCGTGGTTTCGGGCCAGGCCACGGCATCGGGCGGGGTCGGGTCAAAATAGACCTCGTTCTGGCCATGCAGGTCACGGTCCGCATGGGCGGTGGACAGGCGCGGGCCCAGCAAGGCGGAAAGGGCATCGATGGCGGCGCTGTGGGCCATGGAGCCTCCGGCAGGGTTGGCGGTAAGATGCTGTTCCCTAGGTTAGGCGTTGCGCAGCCCTGCCGCAAGGGCCAGCGCCACAACCCCCAGCATGGCGGCCGCCATGGCAAAGTTGATCCGCCGCTGTCCGCGCGGGCTGAGGTTAAGCCGGTGCAGGCTGGCCCCGGCCCAAAGCCACAGCAGATGCACGGGCACCCAGATCATGTTGGCAATCAACAACTTGGCCAGCGTTTCAAACAGCAGATCGCCCCCGCCGAATGGAAAGCCGGCAAAGAGCGTCGTGTTCACCGCATAGGCCTTGGGGTTGATGGATTGCAGCATCAACCCCGAGAGGAAGCCCGGAGGCGCCTTGGCCTCCATGAAGGCGATGCGCGTGCCGGCGAAGGCAATCCGCCCGGCCAGATACAGCAGATAGCCCAGCGACGCCGCCATCAGCCCCGTGGCCACCAGGGGCCAGGAAAACACCGCCGCCGCCACGCCGGAGATCACCGCAAGCGCCACGAAATTGGACCCGCAAAACAGGCCCAGCACATAGACGAGCGTGGGCCGGAACCCGTAGGCCGCGCCCAGGCCGGCTGTGGACAGGACACCCGGTCCGGGCGTGATGAACAGAAACAGCACCGCCGCAGTAAAGCTCAGCATGATCCGCCCTGGCGCATGCTGGGGCAGTGGGGGGTGGGTTCAGTCCAGGAAGGCCATGAAATCACGAAGGATGCTTTCTGCCAGATGGGCCGCCGACCGGGCGGTGCATTCGCTGCGATCCGTCTGGATCTGTTGCGTGGGTTGCCCGGCCAGTCTTGCCAGCGCCACGCGGCGATCACAATCCACCATGTTCTCCCTCAGGCCGAATTCCAGGTTGACGTGTGCAAGCGCGGCAAGGTTTTCATCCCGCGTGGCCATGACGTTGATCTGGTGCTCAACCTCCAGCGTCCAGCGCAGTCCGACGGTCAGGAAACACTGGATCCGCGCGTCATGGGCTTTGACATCCAGCTGGTGGCAGCCCGTCAGGGACTGAGCCTCGCAAAATCCGGCTGGGCGCAGGCCCTCAAGCTCCACGTTCAGGCAATCATGCAGCGGGGTGGCCATGGGGTTGAGGCTCGTCACCGGTTCCGCCGCCGCGACAGATGCGGCGATCATGGCAACGATACCTACCATCGGGGCAAGTCTGGTCATTGGTCTGTCCTGCTTTGGCCCGCATCGGCGCTGCCGCGCGGGTTCTTGTTGTGTAGGGCCAGTATAGACAGGGCGCAACCTGTCCGCCTTGATCCGGCGCAGGCCCGCGCGACATCATTGCGGCACAGCCAGGGGACAGGCTGCGGGACGGGGCTTGCCATGTTTGCCATCGCGGCGGATACCTGTCGGATGCGGCAGAAAGACCGCCAGACCGGAGGAGTGCACCGAATGAAAACCATCCTGATCACCGGCGCGGGCCGGGGCATTGGCCGCGCCACTGCGGAACGTTTCCTGGCGGCAGGCTGGCGCGTGGGGCTTGTCGGCCGCGCGGCCGAGGCGCTGGAGGAGGTGGCACAGGGTCAGGACAGCGCAATGATCCTGCCCTGCGATGTGACGCAAGAGGATGAGGTGCGCCAATCCATTGCCCATATGTGTGAAACCTGGGGGAGGCTGGACGCGGTGTTCAACAATGCCGGCGTGTCGCTGCTGTCCACCACGGTGGATGAGATTGACATCGACGCCTGGCGCCGCGTGATTGACGTGAACCTGACGGGGTCGTTCATCGTGGCCAAATATGCCTTTGCCCAGATGCGCGCCCAAAGCCCGCAGGGCGGGCGGATCATCAACAATGGCTCGATCTCGGCGCAGGTGCCGCGCTGGGGATCGGCGGCCTACACGGCCTCCAAACACGCGATCACGGGGCTGACCCGATCAATCAGCCTGGACGGGCGCCCGTATAACATCGCCTGCGGGCAGATCGACATCGGCAATGCGCTGACGGACATGGCCGCCAAGATGGCCAAGGGCATGCCCCAGGCGGACGGAGAGGTGCGGCCAGAGGCGGTGATGGATGTCTCCCATGTGGCCACATCGGTGCTGCACATGGCCGAGCTGCCGTTGGAGGCCAATGTGCAGTTCATGACCGTGATGGCCACGACCATGCCCTATATCGGCCGTGGCTAGGCCAACAGCCCCGCGACATCTTGCCCATCTGATGCGCACAGGCTAGGCCAAGGCGCATTCGGCGGCCGCATGATGCGCCGCCCCGGACCAACAGGGGAAAGCTGATGAAATTGTTGCGCTATGGCCCGCAAGGTGCTGAAAAAACAGGTGTTCTGGACGAGGCCGGGCAGGTCCGTGACCTGTCCGCCCATGTGCCGGACCTCAGCGGTGAGGCCGTGTCGCTGGCCGCGCTGGACGTGCTGCGCGGGCTGGATCTGGCCACGCTGCCCGTGGTGGCAGAGCCTGGCCGCATCGGGGCCTGCCTGTCACGTGTGCCGACCTTTCACTGCATCGGGCTGAACTATTCCAAACATGCCGCCGAAGCCGGCGCGACACCGCCGGCGGAGCCGATCCTGTTCACAAAGGCGGCCAGCGCGCTGTCCGGGCCGTTTGATCCGGTGATCATCCCGCGCAATTCGCTCAAGACCGATTGGGAAGTGGAACTGGGCGTCGTGATCGGCAAGGAAACGCTCTATGTGTCTGAGGCCGAGGCGCTGGACTGTGTGGCGGGCTATTGCGTCATCAATGACGTGTCCGAGCGGGAATTCCAGATCGAGCGGGGCGGCCAGTGGGTGAAGGGCAAATCCGCGCCCAGCTTTGGCCCGACAGGCCCATGGTTTGTCACCGCCGATGAGATCCCGGATCCGCAGGCGCTGGACCTGTCGCTCAGCCTCAACGGCACGACGGTTCAGAATGACAACACATCGGACATGATCTTTTCCGTGGCAGAGATCATCAGCTACATGAGCCGCTTCATGAAATTGGTGCCGGGCGACATCATCGCCACGGGCACGCCGTCCGGCGTGGGCATGGGCATGTCTCCGCAGCGGTTCCTGCAGCCGGGCGATGTGATGGAACTGACCGTGCAAGGCCTGGGCACGCAGCGCCAGGAAGCCATCGCGGCGCAGTGACGGGCCACAGGCCAGCGTGCGCACCTGCGCGCGCTGGCTGGGCGGCGGTGTGGTGCATGCTACCGTGGCGGGGTTAGGTGATCTGTTATTTAACATAATACAGATTATAGGCATCAGATATGCCTGAGCAGCGGCGGCGCAGTCCGCACACTGGAACAGGCATTTCGGGCGCAGCCATGCTCCGCTATGATACCGGCGCCCAACCCCGCACCTTGAAGGAGCCTTCATGCCCTATGTTCTGCTGATCCTTGCCATTCTGGCCGAAACCATCGGCACGACGGCGCTGCAAGCCAGCCAGCAGTTCACCAGGCTGGGTCCATCGGTGATCGTGGTGCTGGCCTATGGTGCGGCCTTCTACCTGTTGGCGCTGGTGCTGAAGGTCATCCCGGTTGGCGTGGCCTATGCCATCTGGTCCGGTCTGGGCGTGGTCTTCATCGCGGTGATCGGCTGGGTCGTGTTCGGGCAACGGCTGGATCTGCCCGCGGTTCTGGGGCTTGCCATGATCGTGGGCGGTATCGCGGTGATCCACCTGTTCTCGGCCACTGCCCCGGCGCATTGACGCTTTTGCTGCGATGCGGCCCCATGGCCTCTGGTCTTTCCGGCCGGTGGCGGTTAGGCCGCGTGCAAACACATATAACAGGTTTCTTATCCTATGGATCTTCGCAACATCGCGATCATCGCCCACGTTGACCACGGCAAGACGACGCTGGTCGACCAACTTCTGCGCCAATCCGGCGCCTTTCGTGAAAACCAGGCCGTTGCCGAACGCGCCATGGACAGCAACGATCTGGAACGTGAGCGCGGCATTACCATTCTGGCAAAGGCGACATCGGTCGAGTGGAAAACCACCCGCATCAATATCGTCGACACCCCCGGCCACGCCGATTTCGGCGGCGAGGTCGAGCGCATCCTGAGCATGGTGGACGGTGTCGTTCTGCTGGTGGACGCGGCCGAAGGCCCGATGCCGCAGACCAAGTTCGTGACCTCGAAGGCGCTGGCGCTGGGGCTGCGGCCCATCGTGGTACTGAACAAGGTCGACAAGCCCGATGCCGAACCTGACCGCGCGCTGGATGAATGTTTTGACCTTTTCGCCAGCCTGGGCGCGGATGAGGATCAGCTGGATTTCCCGCATCTCTATGCCTCTGGCCGGTCCGGCTGGGCGGATGCAGAGCTGGACGGTCCGCGCAAGGACCTGGACGCGCTGTTCAACCTGGTGGTCAACCACGTCCCTGCCCCGCGCCAGATCGCCCGCACGGATGAGGATTTCACGATGCTGGCCACCACGCTCAGCAGCGACCCCTTCGTGGGCCGTATCCTGACGGGCCGGGTTGAAAGCGGCACGCTGAAGGTCGGCGCAACCGTTCAGGCGCTGAGCCGCATCGGCCAGAAGATCGAACAGTTCCGCGTGACCAAAATCCGCGCGTTCCGCGGCCTGGGCCAGCAGGATATCGAAACCGCGCAGGCGGGCGATATCGTGTCCATCGCCGGGATGCAGAAGGCCACCGTGGCCGATACCATCTGTGCCCTTGCCGTGGGTGAGCCGCTGGACGCCCAGCCGATTGACCCGCCGACCATCTCTGTCACCTTCGGGATCAATGACAGCCCGCTGGCCGGCCAGGACGGCAAGAAGGTGCAGTCCCGCGTCATCCGCGAACGCCTGATGAAAGAGGCCGAATCCAACGTGGCCATCAAGGTGACCGACACCCCCGGCGGCGAAGCCTTCGAAGTGGCCGGCCGCGGCGAATTGCAGATGGGCGTGTTGATTGAAAACATGCGCCGTGAAGGCTTTGAACTGTCGATCTCCCGCCCTCAGGTGTTGATGCGCGAAGAAGATGGCGTGCGGCTGGAGCCGGTTGAGGAAGTCACCATTGACGTGGATGACGAATACTCCGGCTCCGTGATCGAACCGCTGACCGGCACGCGCAAGGGCGAGCTGGTGGAAATGCGCCAGTCCGGCGCGGGCAAGACGCGGATCGTGGCGCATGTGCCATCGCGCGGTTTGATCGGTTATCACGGCGAATTCCTGACCGCCACGCGCGGCACCGGCGTGCTGAACCGCGTGTTCCACGGCTGGGCCCCGCACAAGGGCCCCATCCCGGGCCGCCGCGCGGGCGTGCTGATTTCCATGGAAGCCGGTGAGGCCGTGGCCTATGCGCTGTGGAACCTGGAAGAGCGTGGCAAGATGTTCGTGACCGCGCAGGACAAGGTCTATCAGGGCATGATCATCGGCGAGCACAGCCGTGAAAATGACCTGGAGGTCAATCCGCTGAAGGGCAAGAAGCTGACCAACGTGCGGGCCTCTGGCACGGATGATGCGGTGCGCCTGACCCCGCATATCCAGCTGAGCCTGGAAGAAGCGATTGCCTATATCAACGATGACGAACTGGTGGAAGTGACCCCCAACGTCATCCGGCTGCGCAAGAAATACCTGGACCCGCATGAGCGCAAGCGCATGGCAAAGCAGGCCTGAGCCCGCACCGCGCGTCCACCTTTGACCCAAATGAAAGACCCCGCGTGAAAACGCGGGGTCTTGCCGTATGAGGTCGCGGCAGGGCCGCGACCCGTCGGTCCGGCGCTGGTGGCTGAGGCAAAAGAAAACCCCGCCAAAGAGGTTGGCGGGGCGCATGGGCCGGTTCTGATGGGCCGATCAGGCGGAGAGTTCGATGATCATCAATTCCCGCTCTGCCGCGCCATCCGCATGGGCCTTGGCGGCCTGGTATTCCGCGGAGCGGTAGCAGGCCTCTGCTGCCTCAAGGGAGGGGAAGCGCGCGACGACGTTGCGCGGCCGGTCCGGCCCTTCAAGTTGCACATAGCGCCCGCCCCGCGCCAGGAATTCACCGCCATGTTTGGCAATGGCGGGGCCGGCCAGTGCGGCGTAGCGGCCATAGGCCTCTTCATCGATAACCTTGACGTGGCCGATCCAGAGTGCGGTCATGGGTCTCTCCCTTGTTGTGCGCTGGGTCAGGGTTGCAATAACCCTGACGCCGTTCATTGGCCTGCGCGTGTCGGCGCGGCGGGCTTTGGGCGAACCCGGTTACCCTGCGATCAGAGCCTCAACAGCGGCAATGGCGGCGTCCGCCTCTGCGGTATCCTTCGCCCCGCCCTGTGCGAGGTCAGGCCGGCCACCGCCGCCCTTGCCGCCCAGGGCCGCGACGGCCGCCTTGACCATATCCACCGCCGAGAACCGATCCGTCAGATCCGCCGTGACACCCGCCGCCACGGCGGCCTTGCCATCGGCATCGGCAATCAGCAGGACGATCCCGCTGTCCAGCTTTTGCTTGTGGCTGTCGATCAGCGGCGGCAGATCCTTGCCCGAGACGCCGGACAGCACCTGTGCGTGGAAGCGCACGCCCGCGATCTCCTTCGCCTCGGTTGCCGCGCCCTGCCCTGCACCGCCGGCCATGGCAAGATCGCGCCGCAGTTGCGCAACCTCATTGGCCAGGGCCTTGCGTTCGTCCAGCAGGGCGGCAACCCGGTCCGCGACTTCGGCGGGCTGGGATTTCAGCGCCCCGGCAGCCTGGGCCAGCGTGCGGGATTGGCGCGCGAGGTGATCCAATGCTGCGGCGCCGGTCAGGGCCTCGATCCGGCGCACACCGGCGCTGCTGGCACTGTCGCCCAGGGTGATGAACAGGCCGATCTCGCCCGTCTGGCGCACATGGGTGCCACCGCAGAGTTCCAGCGAATAGGTGGTGCCACTGGCGCCCTTGCCCGATTGCGGGTCATGGCCCATGGAGACAACCCGCACCTCATCGCCATATTTCTCACCGAACAGCGCCTGTGCGCCCAGGGCGCGGGCGTCATCCGGGGTCATGATGCGGGTGTCCACCTGGGCGTTCTGCCGGATGAAGCTGTTGACCTCGGTGTCCACCTGAGCAAGCTCCGCCGCTGACAGGGCCTTGGCATGGCTGAAGTCAAAGCGCAGCCGATCCGCGGCATTGAGCGAGCCGCGCTGCGCGACATGATCGCCAAGCGCGCGGCGCAGCGCCTCATGCAGCAGGTGGGTGGCGGAATGGTTGGCGCGGATCGCGCTGCGGCGGCTGTGGTCCACCTCGGCCGCGACGGGCTCTCCCTTGGCGAAGGTGCCGTTGGCCACGCGGACCTTATGCGCGATCACGCGGCCGCCGGCCATGCGCTGGGTGTCCAGCACATCGGCGCGGTTGTCTTCGTTCTCCAGCCGGCGCAGCCAGCCGGTGTCCCCCACCTGACCGCCGGATTCGCCATAGAAGGGCGTCTGGTTCAGCACGATCCAGCCCTCTTCGCCTTCGGCCAGGGCCTTCACTTCGGCCCCATCGCGGACGAGTGCTTGGATATGGCCCTCGGCGGCCTCAGTGTCATAGCCCAGGAATTCCGACGCGCCATGCGTATCGGCAATGTCAAACCAGGCGGTGGCATCCGCCGCCTCGCCAGAGCCGGACCAGGCCGCGCGGGCCTTGGCCTTCTGCTCTGCCATGGCGGCGTCGAAGCCGTCCGTATCCACGCTGCGGCCACGTTCACGCAGGGCGTCCTGGGTCAGATCCAGCGGGAAGCCGTATGTGTCATAGAGCTTGAAGGCCGCGGCGCCGGGCAAGGGCGCATCCTCCGGCAGGGTGCCCAGTTCTTCGTCCAGCAGCTTCAACCCGCGGTCCAGCGTCTGCTTGAAGCGGGTTTCCTCCAGCTTCAGCGTCTCCTCGATCAGGGCCTGGGCGCGGGTCAGTTCCGGGTAGGCGGCGCCCATCTGGCGGACAAGCGCGGGCACCAGCTGGTGCATCAGCGGGTCCTGCGCGCCCAGCAGATGCGCATGGCGCATGGCGCGGCGCATGATCCGGCGCAGCACGTAACCGCGGCCTTCGTTGCTGGGCATCACGCCATCGGCAATCAGGAAAGAGGTGGACCGCAGGTGGTCGGCGATCACGCGGTGATGTGTCTTGCCCGGCCCGTCGGGATCGGCGCTGGTGGCGTTGGCGCTGGCCTCGATGAGGCTGCGCATCAGGTCGGTGTCATAGTTGTCATGCTTGCCCTGCAACAGCGCGCCGATGCGTTCCAGGCCCATGCCGGTGTCGATGCTCTGCATGTCCAGCGGGCGCATGGAGCCGTCCTCGAACTGCTCATTCTGCATGAAAACCACGTTCCAGATCTCGATGAACCGGTCGCCGTCTTCTTCCGGGCTGCCCGGAGGGCCACCCCAGATGTGGTCGCCGTGGTCATAGAAGATTTCGGTGCAGGGGCCGCAGGGGCCGGTGGGGCCCATCTGCCAGAAATTGTCCGATGTGCCGATGCGGATGATCCGGCTTTCGGGCACGCCGACCTTCTTCCAGATCTCGAAGGCTTCGTCATCGGTGTGATAGACCGTGGTATAAAGCCTGTCGGCCGGGATGTCGAAATCGCGGGTGATCAGTTCCCAGGCGAAGGGGATCGCCTCGGTCTTGAAATAATCTCCGAAGGAGAAATTCCCCAGCATTTCAAAGAACGTGTGATGACGCGCGGTATAGCCGACATTGTCGAGGTCATTGTGCTTGCCGCCGGCGCGCACGCATTTCTGCGCCGTGGTCGCGCGCACGTAATCGCGCCGCTCGACGCCGGTGAACAGGTTCTTGAACTGGACCATGCCCGAGTTCACGAACATCAACGAAGGATCGTTGCGCGGCACCAGCGGGCTGGAGGCGACGATTTCGTGCCCCTGTTTCGCGAAGTAGTTCAGGAAGGTGGAACGGATGTCGTTCAGGCTCGCCATGGGGTCAGTCTTTCCGCCTGTCGTGAGGGTTCGCGCCGGTGTATCGCCCTGCCCCGCCGCTGTCCACAGGCTGTGAAGCTGTCGCGCGCGCGTCTGTGGATGTTGGCCCTGCGCTGAGAGGCTGTAGCGCATCCTTCAACGAAAACGGGCGCCCCTGAAAGGGACGCCCGGGTCAATCCTGATCCGTGGGGGGCCTCAGGCCTCCATCACGTCGCCATCGTCATCATCATCACTGGCGTTGAAGTCCAGCCCATGCGCGGCGCGGATTTTATCCTCGATCTCAAGCGCGGTGGCGGTGTTTTCCCTCAGGAAGGTCTTGGCGTTTTCCCGGCCCTGGCCGATGCGTTCATCCCCGTAGGAATACCAGGAGCCGGATTTTTCAACCACGCCCGCCTTGACCCCCATGTCCAGCAACTCGCCCATCTTGGAGATGCCTTCGCCATACATGATGTCGAATTCCACCTGCTTGAACGGCGGGGCGACCTTGTTCTTCACGACCTTCACGCGGGTCTGGTTGCCGACCACCTCATCCTTGTCCTTGATGGAGCCGATGCGGCGGATGTCCAGGCGGACGGAGGAGTAGAATTTCAGCGCGTTGCCGCCCGTTGTGGTTTCGGGGCTGCCGAACATCACGCCGATCTTCATGCGGATCTGGTTGATGAAGATCACCATGCAGTTGGAGCGCGAGATCGAGCCTGTCAGCTTGCGCATCGCCTGGCTCATCAGGCGCGCCTGAACGCCGACGCTGGAATCACCCATGTCGCCCTCAAGCTCGCTCTTTGGGGTCAGCGCCGCGACCGAGTCCACAACCACCAGGCTCACGGCGCCCGAACGCACCAGCGTATCGGTTATTTCCAGCGCCTGTTCGCCCGTATCGGGCTGAGAGATCAGCAGCTCATCCAGATCCACGCCCAGCTTGCGGGCATATTGCGGGTCCAGCGCGTGTTCGGCATCGACAAAGGCGCAAACGCCACCCTTCTTCTGCTCTTCGGCGACGACATGCAGCGTCAGGGTCGTCTTGCCGGAGGATTCGGGGCCATAGATCTCGATGATCCGCCCCTTGGGCAGCCCGCCCACACCCAGCGCAATGTCCAGCCCGATGGAGCCGGTGGATGTTACCTCAAGGTCCGGCAGCTTGTTATCGCCGCCGAGCTTCATGATCGATCCCTTGCCGAACTGCCGCTCGATCTGGGCCAGCGCACTGTCGAGCGCCTTTTGCTTGTTCGGGTTGCGCTTGCTGTCCATTGTCAAAAGATCTGCCGCTGCCATGATTTCCACCCTTATTTCACACCCGTCGCCGGGCGGCAATCGCCCTTGGTTGTTCCCAACTTGTTCCCATACCTGGGACCAAAAAGAGAACAAATCAAGTCAATTCCTCCCTTGATCTTGTGCGGCTTGGGTTAACAAAACCTTATCATCTCCGATTTCTTGCGACTGTGGCGGCGCGATCCGTTCCGTCACTGCCTGTGTCAGCGCCTGCAAGGAAAACGGTTTGGGCAGAAAGTCCGCGTTGGGCAGTTGGGCATCCTCACGCTCGAACACATCCTCCGGGTAGCCCGACACGAAGATGACCGGCACATCGGGGCGGTGCTGGCGTGCCTCTGTCACCCAGGTGGGGCCATCCATGCCGGGCATGATGACATCGGTCACGATCAGGTCGATCTCCAGTTCCCGGTCCTCAAGGATCTCCAGCGCGGCTTCGCCGCAATCGGCCTCGATCACCATCAGGCCGCTCATCCGCAGCGCGCGCGAGGCAAAGGCCCGCACGGGTGCCTCATCCTCCACCAACAGAACCACGCCATTGGTATCCACGCGCCGAATCTTCGCACCAGGCTTGGCCGGGCTTTGCGGAGCAGCCGCCGCGGGCTTCGTGGCCACCCGGAACAGGACCGTGAAGGTCGAGCCCGACCCCTCGACACTGTCCGCGAAAATGAACCCGCCCGACTGCCGCACGATGCCATAGGCCGTGGACAGCCCCAGCCCCGTGCCCTCGCCCGTGCGCTTAGTGGTATAGAAAGGCTCGAACACGGTCTCAAGCTTGTCCGCCGGAATACCCATGCCCTGATCGGTGACGGTGAACCGGATGTAATCGGCCGGCGGAATGGTCTGGCGGCGGTGATACCAGGGGGTTGCCAGCTTCAGCCGCTCCGACCGTATCACAATATCGCCGCCATCCGGCATGGCATCGCGGGCATTGAGCACAAGGTTCATCACCACCTGTTCCAGCTGCCGCCTGTCCGCCTGGATGGGGGGCAGATCCTCCACCTGGTCCAGCACCAGCCGCGTCTTTTCCCCCACCAGCCGGTTCAGCAGATGCGCAAGGTCGGCCAGGATATGGCGCAGGTCCAGAACCTCCGTCACCAGGTTCTGCTTGCGGGAAAAGGCCAGCAACTGCCCCACCAGCGCCGCGGCGCGGTTGGCGTTCTGGTTGATCTGGATGAGGTCGGGATATTCGGGGTCACCCTCATCATACCGCATCAACAGCAGGTCACAATGGCCTGAAATCGCAGTCAAAAGGTTGTTGAAATCATGCGCGATCCCGCCCGCTAGCTGACCGATGGCCTGCATCTTCTGGCTTTGCACAAATTGCATCTCCAACGATTTCAGCTCCGTCGCGTCGCTCATCACGATGATCAAGTCAGAGTCGTCAGAGTCCGCCATCCGGGACAGCGTGACCTGGATGAAGGTTTCATGCTCCACGGTCTTGAGCCGCAGGAACTCTGAATGGTTCGTCTGCGGTGTCTTCACCGCCACGTGCAGCCATGATGCCAGAGAGGTGCCATGCCCGGTCAGATACGCCTCCAGAGAGGTGCCCTCCGGGCGGGCCTGGCCGATCAGCCGCCGGGCGTGGGAATTGGCGTCGCGGATGGTGCCATCGGGGCGCAGGCGCATCAGCGGTACGGGAATGTCGATCGCCTCCAGCGGCACGTCGATCTCGTCATCATCCGTCTGCACCGGCAACAGGGCCAGCAGTTCCTGCCCGGTTGGCAGGTTCAGGCGGCTGGGCCGAAAGGATGTGCCACGCAGGTTCACCCGCGCCGGGTTGGCCCGCAGATCCGGCAGCGCCTCGGGGTTCTGCAACAGGCTGCGGGCGCAGCCGTTGGCCCGGATGGGCTGGCCTGCCTCATCAAGCTCCATCAGGGGCACGCGGACCGCACTGTCCAGCAGCACGTCATCCAGCGGAAGGATGCGCCACAGCAGCATGTCATGTCCCGCCCGGCGCAGCTGCAATTCCGCCCCGTGCGAGGCCAGGCGATGCCGGACAAACCGGCTCGGCTCCTGCTCAAGGCGGCGCAGCAATTCGGCCGCCATCCGCTCGGGCTCGGCCACGTGGCGGGCCAGCATGTCCTGAATCCGTCCGGCCTGTCCGGCTCCTTCCAGTATGATGCCTGATGTGTCCGTCAAAACGGCAGACCTGTCGGCCTCGCCCAGCAAATCCCGCGCCAACACCAGATCCCGCGCCCCCCGGTTGCGCGCATATCGCATGCCGAATTCCATCATCGCAAGGCACGCCCCAAGGATGATGACGCAATTCGCGGCAATCAGGCTCGCCCCGGGCGCATTGGTCCACCACAAAACCAGAACCGCCGCCCCCAGCGCCATCAGCGCCAAGGGCAAAGCGGGAAACAAAAAGACCTGGCCCCAACGCAAAACAGGCATCGGCTCCTCCACGTAATCCAACATCACATGGCGGGAGGGATGGTTAACAGTGTGTTAATACGGCCCCGAACCTAACCTTTCGCGCCGCGACCCCTGCGAAAGAGAGCGAGAAAAAACCCATCCCCCGGCGCGCCCATGGGCAAACGCATCTGCCGGATGCAGTCCCACCCCTGTTGGGCGAACTGCGCCGCGATGGCTTCGTTTTCGCGGCGCAGGACGGAACAGGTGGCATAGGCCAGCGTGCCCTGGGGCGCGACAAGCGGAGCGGCGTCCCGCAGGATCTGCGCCTGCAGCGCGCATGTCTGGTCCAGCATGTCCGGCGTCAGGCGCCAGCGCCCCTCCGGGCTGCGTCGCCACGCGCCACTGCCGGAACAGGGCGCATCGCACAGCACCAGGTCAAACAGGCCCTCCGGGCGCGGGCTGATGCGGATGTCGGCCCGGGCGCGCGCGGCCCGTCCGGGC